>JAZRID010000341.1:0-3450 GCA_045645125.1 Oscillospiraceae bacterium
TTTTTTCATTTGTTTCTCCACATCACGCACCACAATTCACGCAGACCTCTCTTTGATTCACTTTTTCTCTTGTTTTTCTTGCTCTTTCTGCATCTCTGCCAGTTCTTTTTCGCCGTAGCCATAGCCATAGCCATAGCCATAGCCATACTTACTGCCGTAGCCATAGGCCTTGCCGTAATAACCGCCCTTGTCCTTGAAGTCTACGCGGTTGAGCACGACACCGAGGATTTTACCCTCTGCCTTTTCCAACTGCGCCTTGATACGCTTCTCCAACTTATAGCTATTACGGGTAGTATCCACGACAATCACGACACCATCCAACTCGGGTGCCATCACGGCGCAGTCGATAACCTGTCCCAGAGGGGGGGCATCGACAATCACATAGTCGAACTTTTCTTTCAACACAGGAATCATTTCCTTAAAGCGTTCGCTTCCCAGAAGTTCGGAGGCATTGGGAACCCACACACCTGCGAACATAATGTACATACCGTCTACATCGGTTTCATGTACGAGCTTGTCCATCTCGCACATACCAGACAGATAGTGGCTCACACCGTCAATCTTGCCCTGTACTTTCAGACGACGCTGCAACATACTCTTACGCAAGTCCGTATCCAGCAGGAGCACGCGTCTACCCGCCTGTGCCAGCGAAGCGGAAAGCTGAAACGCAATCGAAGACTTACCCTCAGATGCACTGAAACTGGTCAGTGCCACGACACGGACAGAATTACCGCAAAACATCAGATTCGACCGCAGTGTTTTTACAGACTCAGCGGCCTGAAATCCCTTGACCACCAAGTGGTTTACTTCAATCTTCTTCACTTCGATACTCCTCACTTATCCTTAGCCTGCAGGACTTTTGCGGCACGCTTGCGATTACCCTTGCCCTCGAAGTCGGAGAGCATCGCCATGTTAGACATCTCGCTACACAGAGGAATGACACCCAAGACACTCAGACCCAGATGACGCTCGACATCCTCCTCGGTACGAATGGTGTCGTCCATGAGATAGATGACAACAAAGATACCCACGGCAAGCACCAGACCCAACATACCAGCAATCATGGTGTTCTTTGTCACACTGGGGCCAGACTTTCTCTGAGGCACTTCTGCATCGTACACCAGATTGACAGCATCGACATCCATGATGGATTCCAGCTGACGGCTGGCAACCTTACGCACACAGTTGGCGATATCCGCCGCGCGCTGTGGGTCGGTATCTGTGACTTCAATCTTAAAGACACGGGTATTATTGATAGACTGCACAGTAATGAGCTTAGCCAACTGCTCTCTGGTCATATCCAACTTCAAAATATCGAGCACTTCCTGCGTCACATTTCGTCCCTGAATCAGCACCAGATAGTCCTCCATCAACTGGTCGGAAACCTGGAAGTCAGACATACTCAGACTGCCAATTGTGGCACCACGGTTCAAAATATACAGACGGGCCTCTGCGGTATACTCCTCATCCATCGCATACATGGTGATAGTCGCACCAGCCACCGCAAAAACTACGGTTGCTACGATAAGAATCCAGATTTTTTTACTGAGATAATACAGTAAATCCAGCAGGTCAATTTCCATTTCGTATTGGTTTTCCATTCTCAAACTCCTTACACAATATGTATTTTACTTTCCATGACGACTTGGGCGTTGCGGTAAAACAACCGCGTCGCATAGTCCTCGCCATACTTTCGTTTCACATAAGAAAAACATCTTCCCAGTACAGGCACACGCATACTGGTTTCATGCGCGTCCGACGCGATGAAGTGTGCATTTTCCTGTTTCAGAACCTTGCGGCAGAAGCGTTTCACCCAGAAGCCGTGTTTTCCCATTACGCTATCCGCATTCAACTGTAGCAATGCACCGTGCCCCAATACTTCCCGTACCAGCGAAAAATCCCTGCGGAACGCATCATACCGTTCCGCGTGGGCAACAATTGGGGTATACCCACAGCGAACCACATCCACAACACCACGCACAATTTCGGCGCGCAGAGAATTTCCGCGGAATTCTAACAGGACATATTCCGACTCCCCCATCGTCAAGACTCTCCCACGCGATAAACGCTCCGGGATGTCCGTCTGATAGTGAACCTCCTGCCCCAACACCAGTTGCATTTCTGGGAGTTCCTTATGTACTGTGTGACAAAAGGCTTCAAACGACTCGCGCAAATAGTCTGGTGTATGTTTTTTGAACACACCACGGTAATGTGGGGTCAAAAACAGCACTCTCGTACCATTCTGCCAAGCCAAACGCACCATTTCCAGTGCTTCTTCCCTATCTTTCGCACCATCATCGATACCGGGCAAAATGTGGGTATGGATGTCAGCAAATCCAGTCTGAATACCTCTCACCTCACTTCCTGTTTCGTGCATTTTTTCCAAATCTCATAAATATCCGTCATTATATTACCATACCCAGAAAAATATTGCAACCAGAAAAGTTTCCCTGCATAAAATTTTTCCCAAGCTAGGAAAAGAGAGCATTGCAAAGCACGCTTGCAACACTCTCTTTGTGCAGTATCACTATCTTTTGTAGGATACAGCTCTATTCGATTAGATACGGGCCAATTTCACCTGTGCGAGAATTTTATGCTCCCACTCGGTTGCGCTCTTTTGCAGTGCATCTGTTTCAGCGGACAGCTCTGCGACAAATGCCTCATCCTTGATAGACTCCAGATTGACGCGCACATTGAACAGCGCACCCAGAATACCAGTACGCGCCAGCATGGTACCCACCATACCGTCGGTGACGGCGTTGGGATTGCCGATAGTGACAGCCTTCTCCAGCGAGGGGAACAGCGTGTCAATCGCCTTGGCGACACCCAGAGGAACGCGAGCGGCGGCCTTCAATCCCTCCTGCATCGCAGCAGAACGGGCAGCCTTCTCCTCATCGGTACTCTTGGGCAGAGCCAGAGCCGCCATATACTGGTCGAATGCCTTGCTATCCTCGTCCACAGCGTGCATCAGCTTCTCACGCACGGGAGGAAATGCCTCGATAATCTGCGCCATCTCCGCCTGCGAGGACGCATACTTCTCGCGACCGACGGTCAGACGCGCAACCATCTCACCCAGCGCGGCAGCCAGACTACCAGCCAGTGCGGACACACTGCCACCACCGGGGGCGGGGGCATCGGAGGCAGTAATGGCAGCAAATTCGGTTACAGAAAGATTCTTCAGTTCCATCATCTTGCTCCTTACAGGTTGTTCTCGAGAACCTGCTTGTCGTCAAAGTTCTCAATCTGCAGGTAGTAAGCGGCGCAGTCCACCAGAGCCTGCTGGGGAATCAGACCGACGATCTCGCTGCCCAGAACGTTGACACCGTAGCGCTTTGCTTCCATCTTAACAGTCTCAAACACGCGGTAAACAGCGGTGTGAGTGAAGTCAGTCAGGTTCATGGAGACCTGAGCGATGTTGCGGTCCTCCAGACGGACACCCATGGCCTTGCA
>JAZRID010000342.1:0-9896 GCA_045645125.1 Oscillospiraceae bacterium
GGTATTCCACTCATTTTGGTACTGTCCATCATAGGAACTGTCCTGCGCGGACAGATTGTCTCCACAGTAGAAAATTTGAAAAAGACAGAAATCGAGGCACAGACCAAGACCGCCCGCGAGGAAATCAACGCATTCTTTCAACCATTCTTTGTCGGTGCGTCGCAGATTGCGGATATCGACAGTGTCTACGACCTAATCGCAGAAGGCGATGCCAACCCCTCCGCCAAACTCAAGAACAGCCCTCTGTTTGACACCGTTATAGACGAGCTGGAGGAGGCCATGGGGAATCATGGTTCAGCACTGCTGTCCGTCTGCGTGGTTGCCACTAAGCCGCATCAGGCAGTCGTTTCTGACGGTTCTGCACTGGAGAACTTCGATGTAGAATCTCGTACTTGGTATCAACAACTCAAGCAGGATGGCGGCAAACAGAGCCTCAGTGCCGCCTATGTGGATGCAGTGACCAGCAAGTTGGTTGTCACGGTTTCCGCTGGTATTCACAAGAACGGTGAGCTTATTGGCGCAGTCGCCATTGATATCAGTCTGGACGGACTGAGTAAGGCGTTGAGCGGTATCAAAATCGGTGAAACGGGCTATATCACCGCGTACGACCGCGACGGCTACATCCTCTACCACCCCACATCCAGTCTGATTATGACCCATATGGATGATGTCGGATACAATACCGAGATGTACAACGCATTGGCTGGCACGGCTTCTTTTAATGCGATTAACTATTCGCGTTCTGGTAATCAGTACTGCGGTGCCATTGAGTACATGGATGATATTAGTTGGAATGTCCTTGGCTGTATGCCCAGTGAAGAATTTATGCAGGAGGCTACCAACACCACGACCCTTATTGTAACGAGTTTCGTCTTCTGTGCTATCCTGCTTTTGGGTATCACCGTCGTGATTTCCCTGACGATTGTGCGTCCCATTCAGGTACTCGATGGAATTGCCACCCAACTGGCAGAGGGCAATCTGGATGTCACCGTCAATGTCAAATCGAAGGACGAGGTCGGGCACCTCGCCGCCAGTATCTCCGCACTAGTGGAGCGTCTGCGGACCTATATTGTGTACATCAACGAGATTACCTCCCTGTTGCATGAGATGGGCAACGGCAATCTCTGTCTGACCTTCCGCAACAGCTTTGACGGCGATTTCCGTAAAATCAAGGATGAGATGGAAAACACCGTGTCCATGCTGAGTAACTCTCTGGAGTCTATCCGCACCGCCGCCGAACAGGTGGATGCAGGTTCCGACCAAGTTGCCGCTGGTGCGCAGGGGCTGTCGCAGGGTGCTGCCGAGCAGGCATCCTCCACGCAGGAGTTGGCCGC
Organism: Oscillospiraceae bacterium; assembly: GCA_045645125.1. Lineage (GTDB taxonomy): Bacteria > Bacillota > Clostridia > Oscillospirales > Oscillospiraceae > Pelethomonas. The sequence continues at coordinate 1,335 of JAZRID010000342.1, forward strand.
CATGGTCAATGACATCAACGGCCATGTATCGCGAGCAGGTGCGTACGCCGCACAGGCAAACGAGAAGGCATCTGCCGCTGGTCGTCTAACCAACGAGTGCAACCAAGAGATGCAGGAACTGGTCACCGCTATGGACAACATCAACCAGAGTTCTCAGGAGATTGGTAAAATCATCAAGACCATTGAGGATATCGCTTTCCAGACCAATATTCTGGCCCTGAATGCCGCCGTTGAGGCAGCACGCGCTGGTGTTGCTGGTAAGGGCTTTGCCGTCGTCGCCGACGAGGTGCGTTCGCTTGCCGCCAAGTCCGCGGAGGCATCCAAGAACACCTCTGTCCTCATTGAAACCTCCATCGCCGCCGTGTCCAAGGGTGTTTCTCTGGTGTCCCACTCCGCTGAAACACTCCAACAGGTCGCAGACCATGCCCATGAGGTTAGCGAGATGGTCAATCAGATTGCCGCCTCTGCTCAGGAGCAGACTGACGCTATCCAGCAGGTTACAGTCGGTTTGGACCAAATCTCTGGCGTTGTACAGACCAACTCCGCTACTGCGGAGGAATCCGCCGCCGCCAGCGAGGAACTGTCCAGTCAGGCAGCTATGCTCAAGAGCCTTGTCGGTGGGTTCAAGCTTCGCTAACAACTCCTAATAAAAATTCCGCAGAACGAAAAATTCTGCGGAATTTTTTTATGTATGCGATTACAGCTTCAAGTCGCCCTCTTTAATCCAACCCATCTTACGGAACAGGATGCCAAATAGCCAACACAATACCGCAGGCAGGACAAAGGAAATCAAGAGCAAACCGACCCACTCCATTACGCCCGGGGTAATAGATACCGCACCGTTTGCAATGGCTTCCTCACTCGGTGCCACCCAACCAGTAATCATACCAATCTGACCGACCAAACCGCAAGTACCCATACCAGAGGACACAGGCGCACCGTTCATCTCCAGCTTGAATAGACAGGTGGAGAGCGGTCCAGTGATGGCACTGGTGAGAATCGCAGGTAGCCAGATACGCGGATTGCGGACGATATTGGGCATCTGGAGCATGGAAGTGCCGATGCCCTGACTCACCAGACCGCCCCAGCGGTTTTCACGAAAACTTAGCACCGCAAAGCCCACCATGTTGGCACAACAGCCAGCCACAGCCGCACCACCAGCCAGACCTGTCAACTGGAACACAGTGCAAATTGCCGCCGAGGAAATCGGCAAAGTCAGTGCGATACCCACCAGAACAGAAACGGCAATACCCATCCAGAACGGCTGTAATTTGGTCGCTTGGTCAATCACTACGCCGAACGACCGTGCCACCTCACCGATGGGGGGCGCAATCAACTTCGCCAACGCCACACCTACCAGAACGGTGACGGCAGGAGTCACCAGAATATCGACCTTTGTTTCCCTAGAAACTATCTTTCCACATTCACACGCAACAATGGCAATCAGCAGAACCGCTAACGGACCACCTGCGCCACCTTCGGCATTCGCCGCCCAACCGACCGCCGCCAGAGAATACATCACCATCGGGTCAGCTTTCAGCGCGTAACCAATGGCAACCGCCATCGCAGGGCCACTCATCGCCGATGCATAGGTACCGATGTCCACCAACATCTGCGCCCCAAGCTGTTGCCCCAGTGTCTTGATAATCGTACCAATCAAGAGAGAACAAAACAAGCCCTGTGCCATCGCGCCCAGCGCATCAATACCGTACCGTTTCGCGGATATCTCAATATTTTTCCGCTTCATAAAGTTTTGTAATTGGTTCATTGTATACACCCCTTATACAACAGTAATACGGACAGGCGTACAAAACCCGTCCGCATTATTATACATTTTTGCATTATTTTGTCAAGTATCTATGCGAAAAAATCAAGGTGCAAGGTTAATTATCCACTCATCAAAGGAGGAAAAAGTATAATTCGGTGCTGTGACTATATTTTCTACTACCTGTGGATGGGTCAAAACGGTGTAATTCCGAAAACAAATCGGGGCAATCGGAACTACTTGCGAAAAATAATTATACAGCGCGTGGGCAACTGCTGTTCGATTATTCGACTGTCGGAAATCACTGAGCAACAAATCCATCTTCGGGTCGCTAAATCGTCCGTAATTCATCACGCCCTCCGTCGCAATGAGGTCCGATATATCCCAGTCGGCACACAGACGCACCTGTCCATAGTAGAGGTCAAAGTCCCCCTGTTCCAATGCAATCAGATACTCCGTCCACGGTAACACGCGAACCGTAATCTGCCAGTCCAACACCGACAGCGTCTGTGCAATATACTCCGCATTGTCAATACGGAACGAGTCCTCCTCATTGACCAAGAGGACAAGCTCTCTGCGCTCCCCTGTGTTATACCCCGCCGAGGCAATCGCCGTGTGTGTTTTTTCCTGATTGTAGGCACGCTCCAAGCTACGCGGATAGAGCATACTGTGAGGAGAAATCGGAAAACTCGCCGCTATCGCATGGTCGGACAAGAAAGCATTGACTAAAACATCACGATGAATCCCATTGCTGAATGCCGTGCGTGCCGCACGGTCTGCAAACACACCGCTCGCCGTATTAAAACCAATATAGTGTAACAGCGTCGTGGGGCGTTCCGTTTCTGCAATCCCACCACTCATAGTACTGTTTCCGTCTGTGGGGTCGAGCGTCAACAACTCCACCCGATTCGAGGTAAACAGATGTATCGCAGTATCTTCGTCCTTTGCGTGGAGCAGCGAAATCGTGTCCAATGGCAGTGGCTTTTGTTGCCACCACTCCGCATTGGCCATCAACTGTGCACCCTCGTTGGCTGTCACATACAGATATGGGCCTGTTCCGACGGGAACCATCTGCTCCTCTGTCCCCTTTTTGACCACAGAGATATCCAACAACGCCAAGAACCCACGGTTTTTTTCCGCCAGCGTGATAGTAACTGTCCCACTGCGGTCGGAATATGCCACCTCTGTGATACCGCGTAGGCGATACCCATAGCGGCGCGATTCTATCGCGCGTTGCAGTGTCGCCGCGACATCTGCGGCGGTCAACTCCGTGCCATCCCAAAACAGAACCCCCCGCCGAACCTGCAAAGTGCAGACCAATCCACTTTCATCCCACTGCCCACTTTCACACAATACACCAACTGGCTCAAAGGATTCGTTCAGACGAAACAGGGGTTCATACAGCAATGAGGCAACATCCTGCTGAATCCCTTCTCCACAGGTAATGGGGTCAAGGGTGTGGTCCTTATGATAGGCGAGCGTGAATGCCTCGGGGTAGGATATCTTCTCCTCGACCACTGGTGGCTGTTCCTGTTGCTGATACTCCTCCCACCCTTGGTCGGTCACTTCGTCATAATTCTCTCCGCTACAGCCACAGAGGACCAGACACAGTAGAACTGTCAGCAGTAGCTTCATGCCTGCCCCACTCCCCTCAAGCCGATGAGCGCAGCCTGTACACCGCGATTTTCGCCCACAATGCGGTGGCTCCAATAGAGTTCTCCGTGACAGGCGGTACACAGCGGACAGGCATCCAGATGCTCCTCTCGGATTCCTGCGGTACGCAGTCGCCATAGATTGATTCCCTGCAAATCCAAATGCCATTTCTCGCCGCGTTTGGTAAAGTATTTTTCCACCTCATTGCCAAACGCTTTTACCATCGCCACAGGGACATCCCCATCCGTTTCAAAACAGCAGGGGCCAATGCCTGCCCCGACCGCCACGCGGATATTTTCAGGCTTTGCTCCGTACAACCGTCCCATTTCTGCCACGGTTTTGGCTGGCAACCCCAGTGCTGTCCCACGCCAACCAGCATGAACTGCACCTATACATTGACTAACTGGGTCGTGCAAGAGGAAGATGCCACAATCCGCCGAAAAGACCATCAAATTCAGCCCTACCTCATTGGTAATCAGGGCATCAGCCGTATAATCACGCGGCGCAAACAGTCCTTTCCCTGCATCTACCACCGAAACAGCGCGGACGGTATCCTCATGTACCTGTGCAGCCAATACAACACCGCGCACATCTGCGCCCACTGCGGTGCAAAAACGACGGTAATTCTCTCGGATGCACGCGCTGTCATCGAGCGAAACGCTACTCATACGCAAGTTCAGTGACGCGAACGGTCCCACACTCACACCACCGACACGGGTGGAAAAGCCGTGCACGATGTTCTCGCTCTCTAACACAGACGAAGTGTGAAACAACACCTCTTTTTCCAAGTGTGTACAAAATGCCATAGTCGTTTTCCTCTTTCTTATTTGGCGGCAAGCCAGTTTTTTCCGCTGTGCGCCTCCGCCGTCAGCGGAACAGACAGGGCAAACGCGCCCTCCATCTCCTCTGTCAACAGTTGTTTGACCTGCTCCACCTCGTGTTCAGGACACTCTACAATCAGTTCATCGTGAACCTGCATAATCAGTTTCGCTTCCAGTCCCTCCCGTTGCAGACGGTTAAACACACGCACCATCGCCAATTTGATGATATCCGCTGCCGTCCCCTGTACAGGCATATTCAATGCTACGCGCTCCCCAAAGGCACGCATATTGTGGTTACTCGCCTTAATTTCTGGCAAATCACGACGACGGTGCAGTAGCGTTTCAACAAAACCATCTTCCCGTGCCTTTTTTATCACATCGTCCATATACCGTTTTACACTGGGGAAACGGTCAAAATACGCATCCATGTACGCCTTGGCTTCCGCCACGGTAATGCCCAAGTCCTGACTGAGCGAAAACGCAGAGATACCATAGACAATCCCGAAGTTGACTGCTTTCGCCGCACGGCGCATGGCAGAGGTAACATTCTCCACCGCTACTCCAAACACATGGGCGGCAGTGACAGTATGAAAATCTTCCCCCGATAAAAATGCCTCACGCATCGCATCATCCCCACTGATATGTGCCAGTAGGCGCAGTTCAATCTGGCTATAGTCGGCATCGACCAGCACTTTTCCCTCGTCTGCCGCGAACATTCGCCGCACCTCACTGCCGAGGGTAGTGCGTGTCGGGATGTTTTGCAGGTTCGGCTCTGTGGAACTCAACCGCCCTGTGGCGGTCACGGTCATCTGAAAACTCGTCCGCACGCGCCCATCGGGTTCAAGTACTTTGAGCAGTCCATCTACATAGGTACTCTTGAGTTTTGCATACTGGCGGTACTCCAACACTTCTTCCACGATGGGATGTTGCCCACGCAGTTTATCGAGTACTTCGGCATTGGTGGAATACCCCGTTTTGGTCTTTTTGTAGGCAGGCAATCCCAATCTATCAAACAGCACTTCCCCTAACTGTTTGGGAGAATTGATATTAAACACGCCACAGTAGGAATAAATCTTTTCTTCCAAAGTAGCAATGGCAGTAGTTAAGGTCTGGCCGAACGAGTGTAACATTCTGGCATCCACACGAAATCCTGCCAGTTCCATTTCCGCCAGTACGCCACACAGTGGAAGCTCTACGGTGTAGTACAGTTGCTCCACATTTCGCTCACGCAGTTGCACCGCCATCTTTCGATACAGTGTCTCAATCAGTGCCGTGTGGCTCGTCCACGCCTCCAGAGCCTGTGCAGGGACATCCATACCGCTGAAACTCTCCGTTGCCAGATACTCTTTTGCCACAGGGAAAGTGCGATTCAACCATGTTGCTCCCAACTGTTCCAGACTATAGTGACCAGAGGTAGCATCCAACAGATACCCAGCCAGTGCCGTATCGAATACTATTCCCTCTGGTTGGAGTCCTTCCACAAGCAGTGTCCGCATCAAGTCTTTTGCCTCATGGGTTACTTTTTTGATATCACAGGCGAAAAATGCACGCAGAAAATCGTTATACTGTGCTAGGCGCGAGGGCAGAAACACAGCCATCACATCACCATGTTTGACGCACACACCGCCCAATTCTGGCAGTACCAGACAGGCGATATCCTCCGCCTCGCGCCAAAGTGCGAGCAACTCCTGTGTGCGGTCCCATGTTTCCACTACCTCAGTGGTATAACTGCCGATAACCTCCTCGGTATTTTCTACTGTTGCGGTATCCGTTGTTGCAGTCAACCCCATTTTTTCAATCAGACGCGAAAATTCCAAGCGAAGAAAAATATCGTATAATGCAGGTTTGGCGGCACGGCGCAAGTTGTCCTGCGGTGCGAATACCAACGGTGCATCTGTCACAATCGTCGCAAGGTGATAACTCATCCGCGCAGATGCTTCTCCCTCCTGCAATTTGCGGAGCATAGCAGGTTTCACCTCTACATTCGGCATCGCCTCGTAAATGGCATCAATGGTATGGTATTGCCCAATTAACGCCATCGCGGTCTTTTCACCCACACCAGCAACACCGGGGATATTATCCGAGGTATCCCCCATCAGGGCTTTCAAGTCGACTATGTGAATCGGGTCAAATCCGTACGCTTCACGGAAGGCTTCTGGTGTCATATCCTTTGTAGTTGTCTGTCCCATACGACTAGATACTAGTTTGACACGCGTATGCTCTGTGATAAGTTGTAAGCTATCCTTATCGCCTGTCACAATCACACAGTCCCATCCCGCTTCCTCGCATTTACGGGAAATCGTACCAATCAAATCATCCGCCTCAAATCCTGCCAACTCATAGCGTGGGATGTTCATTGCATCAAGCACTTCTTTCAAAATCGGCATCTGGGTGACCAATTCCTCTGGCATCCCCTTGCGTTGTGCCTTATATCCCTCGTACGCGAGGTGGCGGAAAGTCGGCTCACGGCGGTCGAAAGTGACGCACAGTGCTTCGGGTTTCTCCTCCTCCAACAATCGCTGTAGTGTTACCACAAATCCATAAACCGCGTTTGTCGGGATACCCTCCCGCGTTGTCAGCGGACGGATTCCATAAAATGCACGGTTAATCATACTATTTCCGTCGATTACCATTAGTTTCACGCCAATTTCCTCCTTGTTCCATACAGATGACCTACTACAAGTATTAAGAAGTATACCGTATTTTCTAGCAAATTACAATCAATCTTTTTCATAAGAAAAGAAGCATTGCAGTGTACTGTTTGCAACGCTCCTCTTGTCTATGTTCTATTTTTTTCAGCAACTGAAACTGACCCAAGAAAGGCACAGGTTTCTCGTTCCTCTGCAACGCCCCGACAATGCCGATGAACCAGCAGATGAAGCAGAATATCTCACCTACAATGGCAACCAAAGTGCCCAGTAGCGGAATGACGGCAATAAATCCGCAGATGGTGCCAGCCAACCAGATAACCAACAACTGATTGAGATGGAACTTACTTTTTTAGCGGTCGCCTGCCACCAGCGCAATAATCAGACCGACCCATGTGAGATATGCAATAATATCGGTTGCTTTCTTATCCATACTTCAACATCCTTTTCTAAAGACTGACAAAAAATGTCTATCTCATTGTAGCATTCTCTCAGATAAAAATCAACTTTTTTTGTCACTGAAATCTTTTATAGATGCGAAATGTGCTTGGCCAGATTGCACCAGCCACTACCACCAATACAAAGTAACGAATTGCGTGTGCTACATCGTGACCACCGCATAGGGTCAGCAGGGGTGCTTTCAACACGGTTTTCACGGCAACCGCCAGTACCAATCCACCGACCAGTTTCACGGCTTGTCCCCACCACGGCGCATGAGTAGAAAAATGTAACACTTTACTATCCACGGTATACACCACAAGCATCCCACACACCGCACCGAGCATCGTATAGGCATTTTTCACCGCAGAAGCCAGATTAGCTTCATCAACATCCACAGGAAAGGGATAAAACTCCATAAAACCAACAAATGCAACTGCGACAGTCAACATTCCAGCGATGATGGCATACATTCTATTGGGAAACCACAGCGTACTCTCAAACAGTGGATACAGCACAAATATCAAGACAGTTGCCACCACCAGCGAAACACCGACATCCAGTGGGGTATGCACGCCCAGATACATTCTGGAAATTGCGGTCAATAGTGCCAAGACAACGCAGAGTAGTTTCAGCCAGATACTAGACACAAACCGTGCGATACCGCCCAATGCACCAACCGCAGACTGGGTATGTCCACTTGGAAAGCTATACCCCGTGGCCGCTTCTCTCGCGCTATCTACGATTTGAAAATTGGGGTCGAGCACCCATGGGCGTGGAATACGAAATCCAATTTTCAACCATTGATTGATAAGCGTGCCGACAAATCCAACACTCAGTAGATAGTATCCGCGTCGCTTGTCTACGCACCAAAACACCAGCATACCGAGCAACATAAATATAGTTTCCTCGCCCAATCGTGTGATAACGGACATGATACTATCCAACAGCGGTGTACGAATCGATGCAAACCAATATAAAATTTCCATTGAAGCCCTCCTATCTCTATTGCAAGATTACTTTTTCATTGTAACATACCCAGCAATATCAAACAAGATACTCTTTTCTATGCATACAAAAAAACAGGACAGTCTTACGACTGTCCTGCATATGTTGGCGTTACCTATCTTCCCGGGCCGTCTCCAGCCAAGTATTGTGGGCAGAATCGAGCTTAACTTCCGTGTTCGGGATGGGAACGGGTGGACCCTCGACCTAATCAACACCAACTATTTACTTC
>JAZRID010000343.1:0-1900 GCA_045645125.1 Oscillospiraceae bacterium
ATTCGATGTTTTCTTCTGTGATACCAATCAGGGGACTGGTTTCCATTTCCAGAAAGAAGATATCCAGAAAACTTCCCAACGCATCAATGATGGCATAGCAAAACGGCATGGTAAAGGCAACAACAGCCAATCTTTTGCCCAGTTTTTTCTCTCTGTTGACTTCGTCACTGCGTTCTGTCTGGGTTACACCAATGATACCGACCACAATAATGACAATCGCCACCCACACGGCAGGCGCAATACTTTCTCCTAAGAATATTACACAGAGAAGCGAACACATTGCGCCAGCGGTGTTTTCAATCGGGTCCGCCAAGGATTCTTCAATGAATCGGATGCCAAAAAAGGAACACGCCATCGATACGATGTAGCACAAGGAAACGGGTAAGTACGCAATCAGATTCATCGGGTTATAGGCGACAGGGGAAGTCAACAGTGTGAAAATCGCATGAATTCCCATCACGGCACCTACCAGAACGCATACTCTCAAATGGTCGTATTTCTGTTCCTCGTGCGACCCTTTTTTATAGAAAAGCTCTGCCGCGCCCCACAACAAAGTCGTTGCAAGGGTAAAGAACAACCACATAAAAAACCTCCTGTTTATACAACAAAGAATTACAGCGTCACAAGACCAGCATCCACCATTTTCTGCAGGCTCATCAAAATACCGAGTTTGGCGTGTTGCCAAGTGAGACCGCCTTGGAAGTACACGGCATACGGGGGACGAATTGGACCATCTGCCGAAAGTTCGATACTGCTACCCTGTACGAACGCACCAGCCGCCATAATCACCTTGCTGTCGTAACCGGGCATATCACCGGGGACTGGGGTAGCAAAGCTATCAACGGGGGCGGCGGCTTGGATACCCTTGCAGAATGCAATCATACCATCTTCACTGCCCAGCTCAACGGCTTGAATGATATCGTTGCGCTGTTCTGTTGCATTGGGGATACAGCGGAAGCCCAGACCTTCGTAGAGGTTGGCGGCGAAGATAGCACCCTTGAGCGCACCAGCGGTGACCGTGGGGGCGAGGAAAAAGCCCTGATAGAATGCAGGGAGGATGCCCAAGTTTGCACCGACTTCCTGTCCCAAGCCGGGCGCAGACAGACGATAGGCACAGCGGTCTACACACTTCTGCGTACCTGCGATATAGCCACCGATGGGGGCCAGTCCACCGCCAGGATTTTTAATCAGACTGCCAACAATCATATCGGCACCGACATCGCTCGGCTCGACCACATCGACAAACTCACCGTAGCAGTTGTCCACCATGCAGATGACATCGGGCTTGATGTTCTTACAGAAAGCGATTAACTCGCCAATCTGCTGGACGGAGAAAGTGGGGCGCATGGCGTAGCCCTTACTGCGCTGAATGGTAATGAGCTTTGTCTTTTCGTTGATGGCGGCGCGGATGGCATCGTAGTCAAAACTGCCGTCCTCCTTCAAATCCGCCTGTGCGTAGGTCACACCGTATTCCGCGAGTGAACAGGGGGAGGGACGAATACCGATAACCTCCTGCAAGGTGTCATACGGCAGACCGACAGGGGAGAGAACCTCGTCACCGGGCAACAGGTTCGCGCTCAATGCCACTGTCAGTGCGTGTGTACCACAGGTAATCTGGGGGCGGACAAGGGCGGCCTCCGTGTGGAAGGTGCTGGCATAGACGCGCTCCAGACGCTCGCGGCCATCGTCGTCGTAGCCATAACCCGTAGTGGCGGCAAAGTGATTTGCGCCAATCTTGTGCTCCTGCATAGCGGCCAGAACCTTGGCTTGGTTGTACTCCGCTACGGCATCAATCTGCCGAAATCGCTCTTGCAGGTGGCTGAGGACTTCCTCACCGCCCTCGTACACCGCACGGCTCAGTCCAAGGGATTGATACATTGAAAAAGAAATGAAGTCGGAG
>JAZRID010000344.1:0-7978 GCA_045645125.1 Oscillospiraceae bacterium
GGTAGCGGCTTCCATTTGCTCGACAGTGATCAGTTTCATAGTCGGAATGTGGAAAACACATAGAATGTTTTTGTGTTTTCGCTGCTCCTTTCTCTCGGGATGTTTATTCTTCCGGGTGGCATAGTTTTGGTATTGTAAGCACAATACATCGTAGATATTTTAACAACTTTTTCTCCAAAAAGCAAGTATAAAAATCCCCCCAGCACGGATTTTCTTGCGCTTTCTTTCTTTTTGTCATTTCAACCATAGATGATCGCTATTTTTGTATTATATTCACAACAAAATTTCGTCTGGAAAGATTTACAGCTTGCCCCATTCGCTACCGTACCGCTATACTGTCCCCCATGGGACTATCCCAAAAATCTACGGAACAGGAGAAAATACAAATGAAAAATAAACGGCTTTTGTCAGCCCTGTGTGCCATCGCCATCGCGACAGGACACACCGCACACGCCGCCGATGTTTGCGTCAACGGAGAACTGATTTCGACGGAATCCGTTGTACGCAGTGGCATGACATACACCCCATTGGCTCCGTTACTGGATGCCCTCGGCGGTTGGGATACGACATGGGACAGTACACAGCGCAGTGCATTGTCGGACACGGCACTATTTACGCTCCGTGTTCCTGCTGGCAAAGATTTTGTTTTCGTTGACGACCATCTTTTCGGACTCAACGGCGAAGTTTTCATTGAAAACGGACGCACCTATGTTCCTCTGCGCGCTGTTGCCAACTTATTCGGTGCAGATGTAACATTCACCGACTGGGACACCCCCATTCGCGTGACCTCCACTGCCCCCCTCCCCTACACAGACGAGGACCTCTACTGGCTCAGTCGCGTCATCAGTGCGGAGAGCCAAGGCGAAAGTCTATATGGACAGATTGCGGTAGGAAATGTTGTACTCAACCGTGTCGCATCGCCCGCATTTCCCTCCACCATCAAGGAAGTGGTATTCGACACCAAGAACGCAGTACAATTTGAACCCACGGCCAACGGTACTATCTACTACGAGCCAACAGCCAAGAGTGTTCTCGCCGCACATCTGGTTCTCAGCGGTGCAGATGCCGTCGGGGACTGTATGTACTTCTTCAATCCCTCTCTCTCTGAGGGCAAATGGATTCGCGAGAACCGTCCGTATTTCACCACCATCGGCTGTCATCGGTTTTATCGCTAATCGCACGGCTCTAAAACCAACACTTTCCCATCTTGCGCTAATTGGGTAAATCGTATATACTGTAGGAAACTCCAACAGAACGGCTTTCTATTCCGAACAGGAAAGCATACAACGATAGAGATAGAATGGAGAAACGGTATGAGTATTTTTGTACCCCTGTGTTCCTTTGGCAGACAGTTTGCCCTGCATCTCTGTGATTGGAGCAAGACAGGTGCAATGTACGGTGCAGTGACCGCCGAGGAGCTGGATACCTGTGTGGAGAATTACACACGGTCATTTATTACCTGTAGCCGTCTACCCTTTGCACGCGCTATTTTGGAGTGCTCCGCTTTTCAGCTGGCACTCACCAGCGAGGAAGTAGAACGCTATGCCATCGAACTCGGCGAATGTACAGATGAAAAAAAGTTCCACGCCATTATGGCAAGAATTCTGCTGTGTTGCTGTATGGATATTCCGCACGATATAGGAGATTCGTACGATATTGTATTGCACTGTATGAGCCACTACAGCAGTGGACTTATCAGAAAATTGGCGAAAACTTTTCGGCGCGATTTCCTAAAAACATCACGCTCTTTTCTGCTAGAAAAATTCCCTGCTACCAACTTAGTCGAAAGCAACGCATCGCACTATGCTAGTCACTATCAAGAACCGCTATACTGGGAAAACTATGCCATCTATGATGATAAAAAAGCCTCGTTACAGGACTGCTATGTATCTCTGCCCTACTATTTCCAAGAGAAATATTCTGACCTTCCCACCCTACCGTTGGAGGAACTGTTGGCGTTTTTCTTGTGTGGCACAGTATATCCTGCCATCAGCGACCTTCCAAGGTATGTGCAAAACAAAGTGTATTCACTCTCGCAACGCAGTACTGCCCTCATTCGTGGACCGCACGGCTCTGGTAAAACCAGTCTTTTGTGCAAACTTGCCTATGATATCCTAAATGGGCGTTATAAAACCGACCGCTGTTTTTTTGGAATAGACCTGAAATCGCTGGCAAATACCACAGTGTTAGAGCCTGACGGACTATTGGGTGTCGTATTGGAGTATCTGAACTGCGGGACTGACGAACTAGAGAACAGTATTCTCTGTCTGGACGGTATCGATGATTTACTTTTTCTTCTAGGAAAGGAATCTTTGGTGGATACCTACATTGACCGTCTGGCTGTAGATATCGCAAAAATTTCCGGGTGCAAGTGCATTGTCACTGCATCCTCTGGAAAAATTTCTGGCAAGAAGCACGATACGCTTTGGGTAGCTGGGCTGCGCGAGTTTTCCAAAGAATCTCGTGATGAACTGGTGCAAAAATATGCAGCGGTACATCCTGCCGTCCATAAGCGTTTCCAGAACACCTCTACGTATACTTTACCACTGCGACCCGACCAACTGTACACTGTCCTTGCCTTGGACCTCCCAACGACCCAAGTTGATTACTGGTCTACACGAATTGCCAAAGTGGAGCAACTGTGGCAAGTTCGAGAACCTGCTGTCAACCCGGAGCAACTCCTTACGATGGCGGAAACTTTGGCGGTTTGCATGATGGAACAACAAAAGCTAGAGATAACCAACCCAGAAGTGGACTCTGCCATCCGTGAAAAGACGGACGAGATGTTCTTGCAGGAAGTCTATGGTCTGACTTGCTTAGAGGGGAGCTGTGGCTTTGCCGTGCGTTTCCATTCCTTAGATGCAGTATATTATTTAGCAGCACGAAAAACTGCAAAAGAGGCAGAAGCACACCTACAAGTTGGGATAGAGAACTTGGAAAACTTGAAAAGCTGGTGTAACCTGTTCGGTAAATACCTGTTTTCCCAGAAGTTCCTATCATATTATAAAAACTTCCTTTCGTATCCGAGGGAAAAATCGGATATTCCATTCGTGTTGATAAATGCAACCTTGTCACAGAATAAGCTGTTTTCGATTTTTCCTGACAACCTCGTTGGAATGGAATATTATCTAAAGAACCTACCGATCCTCTGTCATGTGTATCAAGATAGTAACTGCCATACCAGTCTGGATTCGTCCGCCTTTCTGCGTTGGCTCACGATTGCCCAAGGGTTAGGGGCAGAGATGGACAATTTCACCATGTTGGATATGGATTTTCTGGATGATGTACAACACTTCAGCTTTACGGAACTAGAGATTGCCAATTGTGCTTTTATCAATTGCAAGGTATCGTTCTGTCAGCTTCGCAAAGTGATTCGCGATACGCTATTTTCCAACACGGTATTTAGCCACTGCAATCTTTCCCATGTAGAATTTATCAATTGTCGTTTCTTGCACTGCCGATTTGAGCATTGTGATTTTACGGAAGCAAGTTTCCATGGTACAATGAAGAACACGGTCTTTACTGACTGTGATTTCAACTATGCGAAGGTCGAGAAGCTACGCCTCAGTGGGTGTACTTTTGAAAATTCCAGACTGCGCCTGTGTGCGTTCCAACACCTCGATAGCTGTTCGTTCCAACAGACGGACATCAGTGCGGCGAATTTCAGCGGACTGGACTTGCGAAACATCGAGCTGGAAGACCTCTATATGTCTGGTGTCTATGGCGCAAATTTTTGGAGAAACACCGCTTCTCCCGCACTGTGCTTCAAGGGATGCTCCATCCTGTTACGGCAAATCAAGAATATTTATCAATTTTTGGAAGATATCAGCGATGTCAATGTGTTTGACGACGAGAACCCATCGCAACTGGCTGACCCTCTGGCAGTTTCCTGCGAGTATTTGTTCTGCAAGGGAGAGCCCATCCCACAGGACGATTTGCGCGAATTTGCCAATCGTTTCTGGCCTGACGGAATCAAGATAGAAAACTAATCGCATATAAAAAAGCAGTGTATGGTGGTTGTTGCCATGCACTGCTTTCTTATTTCCTATTTGGTTTTTTCCATTTCTTTGACGATGCTTTCCAAAGAACTTTTCAAATCGAACAAATCCACGAATCTGACTTTGATTTCTGCTCCATCGTGCGATACGAAGCGAATATCTTGATTGGGTTCGACTTTTTCGGTCAACGGATACAGCAAGGTAACATTCTCGGCACCATATTTCTTTTGGTAGGCATACATCTGGTACATATCCGCTTGCAAAATGCCATAGTTCGGTTTCATATCCGAAAGTACTTTCCACTTTGTATCCATCACGAACACCCGTCCCGACTGTCTGTTGGTAATCACGATATCTGGCTTTAGCAAAAACTTTTTCGGTTCATCAAACAGATGGTATGTTTTATCCTGTACGGAGAAAGTATAGTCCGATGGTGGGAGCATTTTTTTCAATTGTGTTGCTATGTAACTTTCAAACAGCGTTTCCATCGGGAACAGCAACGCATACGCCTGCTCTTCCCCTGAAAAGGAGGTAAAGCTCTTTTTCATCAGAAACACTTTGCTCCAACGCAGTGCCATTTGATAATCCGCCATTTTTCTATCGGGGACAATTTTTGCAAAATCGGCGGCATAGTTTTTCGATTCTTCCACCGCCGAGAATGTGTGCAATAGTGTTTTGATATCCGTTTTATTCTTGGACGAAGTTGTTTTTTTGTACAGATAGACCAGCGTAGACTTTAGGATTTTATTCTCTGCGCGGTTCGTGCTGAATGTGTCATATTCGATGAAACTTCGTTCTTTATGGGCATAATTATACTTAATCTGTCCTGAGAATACCAGTTTTCCCTTACACACACTTTCGTTCGACTGCACGGTTTCATAGTCGCACTGCAAGCCACGCTTTACGATACGGAACACTTCCTCGACAAACATACGGATAAAGATTTCAAAGATAGGCAGGGTATCAATATTGACACTGGTAGATTGCAGGGATTGGAACGGCGCGTCACGGAGTGTTTTCAGCATATCTATCAGCAACCGTTTGACTTGTCCATCGGTATGCGTTTCGTGTGGCGCGTAGATTTTCGGGAGAATTTCTATGCTCGTGCCGTCCTGCATCGTGATAACCCCGACATAGTTTTTTGCGGTCAGGATTTTGCCCACGCCTTTTCGGGTCGAAATGCCCATCAGCTGTAGTGCATCGCCATCCACCGACTGCTGGGACAGCAGGAAGTTTTCCAGCGCATCAAAGGTATCGGGTGGCAACGAGATACTGCCTGCCACCGTCTTCTCTCTGACAAACGAGCCATATTCCTTGATTTGATATAGTTTTCCCACGCTAACACCTCAGAGAACCATTAAATCGAACGATATGCCTCAATCTTGTGGAACACCTCACGATTGATTTCGTAGGTGACGCACGCATCGAGGTCAATCTCCGCACTTCCGAACAATTTGGTATAATCGTTTTTGACAACCCTAATAATTTGTTCTTCTCTATTCTCTTTCTGGTTATCGCCCAGCACAAGACGAATCTTTTCATAGTCCTCGTAGAAGTACTCCTGTAGCAGAGGAAGAATATCATGTTCAAAAATCTCTGCCAACTGTTCTATCGTGGGATTTTCTTTCAGTGGCATAAAATATGCGTGTCCGATGGTATGCTCTCTATCGTACAGGACGGAAATCCGCTGGTTTATTCGTACCAACATTTCTGCCACAGAAATATCCTCAACACGGATATCTTTCAGCACCTCGGCATCGGGCATCATTTCCTGAAAGCGGAACCGCCGTCTGAGAGCCGTATCAATCGTGGCAATCGAACGGTCTGCCGTGTTCATCGTTCCGATGATATATACATTGTCGGGAACACCGAATAATTTCTGCGAGTACGGCAATTTTACTTGTATCCCCTCAGATTGTCCCATCCGCTTCGAGGGTTCAATCAGCGTAATCAATTCACCAAAGATTTTACTGATATTCCCTCGATTGATTTCGTCAATGATAAACACACGATTTTTCTTTTTCGCAGACACAACCGATTGATTGCAGAATTTCTTAAATAGACCATCTACGACAGTATAGCGAATATCACCGCCGTTCGTGTCATCAGCGTCCATCGCTGGTTTGATATCTTTACTCATCACTGGCTTGATACCCTCGATAAATTCCTCATACCCATACGATTGGTGAAAGGTTGTAAATGCAATCAGACCATCAGCTTTATACCAGTTATAGCGTTCTAACACAGCAGAATACGATTTCTTTGCTTCTTCTGCAATAGAATCCAGCGGTTCATTTTCCACAATCGCTACAGCATATACAATCGTATGATAGGTTTTACCCGTACCAGGAGGACCATATAAAATCGTATTTTTCGCAACATCCGTCATGGTATCATCCAGTACTTCGTAATCGTCTGACACATCATTTTCTTCGGAAGATAGCAAATTTTCCTCACAGAAGGATACACTATCTTCCGCTGATTTTTCCAACTCATCTACTGGCGATTCCAGAAATTCAGTATCGCCTGTCGTCATTTCTTTCACTTTTTTCATCAGTAACAGATAATTTTCAACAGACAACGCAGGCTTCGGCTGTTTCAGTTGTAGCCAGTTGATAATGTCAACATCTAACTGAAATCTATTTTGATTTTGTACAAGCCATCTTCTATTTGAAGCATCTAAAGAGAGAAAAGTGAATGGTCGTATCCAAGACAGTCCTATTGTAATATTCCAACCAATACCTTTTTGCCGACTAACGGTATCAAGTGTCGTTATAAAGTCAGATTCACATAATTTATTATCCGCATACGATATCGCGCGTTGGAATAACAACCACAGATTATCAATATCATCACTTCCGCGTTTTCCATAATCAAGGTAGAAACGCCCAATAAAAATGAGCGGAATTTTTTCAAAATTTGTCGGTATAGTTGATTTAATAGCAAACAATTCTTTAATTTGAACCAAAATATTAACTCTGCGCTTATCCGTTATCCCCTTGAAATTAAAAAGACCAAATATTGTGAACGGGTCAATATCGACAATCTGGTTGTATTTTTCCAAGCTCGGTAAGTTCAAACTTGTATTGATATATATTTGCTTAATTTTTTTTACTAATCTTGCTCTGTCATATCTATATTTCAACAGCACAGTTGCAAATTCGGAGTAAAAGTCTATCCATTCAAAATTAGACATACGATTTTCCTATCTCTCTACATCGTATTTAGTATTGTTCCAAGAACACCTCGCCACAGGTACTCGTTAGGTACAAATCGGCGGTACCGTCGCCGTAGGAAGTGGTAAACTCTCCCTCTGCGGCGATATCCAGCCATCCACTGTACAGCGTACTACTCACACCAGAAAATTGCAAGTCAAACCCCAAATCCTCTGGGATGGTGATGGTCATATTTCCGCTAATAGATTCCGCGCGCAGAGAACGGAGTGTACTGTCGAAATCAAACAGTACTGCACCAGAAACGGAGTCAAATTGCACATCGTTCATCGAGCCAATGAGGGTCACACCGCCACTGATGGTAGAGATAACGGCAGTATCAAAACAACCGTTGATATCCAGATATCCCGAAACGGTGGAAGCGTGCAAAAACGAGGCATTGACATCATACAGCATTACATCCGCCGATTCTACACCAATCCGCAGTTGTTCCAGTTTTCTCTGGGCAAACGCACGCGGCAGACAGATGTTCAGGTGGTCGGTATCCTCGTCCGTGTACTCAATTGTCAGCGTACCATCCGCCTTTATCCACTGCATACTACTGGAACCGTACTCAAACACACCAATTTTATCCTCGTCCCAAACTTCAAAAATCACAGTTCCATTTGCCCAAGCCACATCGAGCATGTTGATACCATAGGTATCAAACATGGTACAGTTTTCATCCACATTGACAATCGGTTCATCCGAATAGTCCACTGCCGTTTCCTGTTCAACTACCACGGTATCGCTCCGCACCATCACACT
>JAZRID010000345.1:0-7382 GCA_045645125.1 Oscillospiraceae bacterium
TGATATGGATAGCGGCATTGGTGGCACGGTTCTTCTTTGTGCCAGTGGTATGGGGAACAGGTTTCACCGCGATAAGGTGTTTCCCCTGCCGTTCCAGTTTGTAGGCGAGTTGTACGCGAAATTCACCAAATCCTGCTTCCATCGCATTTCCCATCTGTCGGGACACCGCGCGCAAATCCAAATCACTGACACACACGGCATGGTAGGCGTTGGCTATCCGCCGACTTTCCTTGTGGAGGTAATCCTTGCGCTGATTGGCGATATGCTCATGGAGCAGTCGAATTTTGTGAAGCTGTTCTTCGTAGTTGTGCGACCCTCGCTCCATGCGACTGAGTTTCCGTTGCATGGCGGCGAGTTTTTGCTGAGATTGTTTGATATGGGGGGGCAACTCCCCTGCTCCGCCTTCACTGTCCACATAGAGCCGAGTAGCGGAGAACTGAATCCCAAGCGTCGTGTCCTCGTCGGGTATCACCGCCGTGGGGACGGTTTCCTCGTACTCGTATAGGAGCGAACAGAAGTATTTTTCTGTTACCGTCTTGCGAATCGTTGCCGATTTCAGCGTCCACCAGTGCAACGGTTTTCGATGAAAGGTTGCACGGAGGATACCGACTTTCGGAAGTCGGATGCCCTCGTCCGTCAAGTAGACGGTCGGCCCAGATTTGAAGTATTGGCAGTAGGTGGTGTACGAACCGCCGACCTCTTTCTTGCGTTTATAGACTGGGTAGTGGTAGTGCGCTGGGTTTTCAAAAAACTTGGCAAACGCACGGCGGAGATTCTGATGCACCGAGGAGAGCGCGAGGGAATCGACCTCTTTGAGAAAGGGAAAATCCTTCTTGTATCTGGCTGGGGCAGGAATAAAATGTTCCCCAGTCGCGCTATAAAATTCCTGTTCATCCGAGAGCATCTGATTCCAGAGGAAACGGCAACAGCCAAAAGTTTTCTCGAATAGTTCCGCCTGCGCCGCGTCGGGGTACACGCGAAACTGTAAAGCGATGTTGCGTTTCCGCTTCGTGGGTTTTCTTTCTTCCGATGCCATCCAGCACCTCTCCTACGAGTAACCTTACAAAAAGGTGTACTTTTGTGTAACAAAAAATTTTTTCTAAAAATTTCAAAAATCACCTTAATTATTTGAAAAATCTAACGATATAACAGATGTAACAAGAAAAAATACGGCTTACAAAAAAGTACACTTTTTTGTAGGCCGTTTATCGTATTTCAGGGATATTTTTGTACAATTTTGCCCGATAGCGGAAAGTCGCTAGGGGCATATCACACTCCCGCGCTGCCGCCGCCCCCGTGATTTCCCCCGCTTTCCACCGTTGGTACACCGCAGGGAAGTTTTCTGGCAGTGGTTGTGACGGTCGTCCAAACGCAACACCGCGCGCTTGTGCGGCGGCGATGCCCTCCGCCTGTCGTTTTTTGATGCTCTCGCGCTCGCTCTGCGCCACGAACGACAAAATTTGTAGCACCAAATCCGCGATGAAAGTCCCCAGCAAGTCCTTACCACACCGCGTATCGAGCAGTGGCATATCCAGAACCACGATATCCGCCCCACGCTCTTTCGTGAGGATACGCCACTGTTCCAAAATCTCCTCGTAGTTGCGGCCAAGTCGGTCGATGCTCTGGATAACCAGCAGGTCGTCCGCTTTTAGTTTCCGCACCAACCGCTTGTACTGGGGGCGGTCAAAGTCCTTGCCAGACTGGGTATCGAGATAAATATTCTCGTCGCACACGCCTGCCTCGCGTAGCGCGATGACCTGACGCGCCTCGTTCTGGTCTTTGGAGCTGACGCGGATGTAACCGTAGATGCTCATAGTAAATACCTCTCTGTTTATAATGATTTTCGGGAAACATTCCCGACAGTTTCATTATAAAGTCAGCAGAAGCATTTACCTTTTGCTACATTTCGTGTATAACGGACACATCGTCAAAATCAGTTTGGAACTGCTGGAAGAGGCGTAAAATACAAAAAAGGAGTGCTACCGTTTAGACTGCCTCAATTGTACTGTCAGTACAAACTGGAGTAATCTATTTTGGTAACACTCCTCTTTATATATGGCATAGAGGATATGGCAATAGGGAAAGCAATTTATAGCTGTGCCAACAGTGCACGGCAACCTGCCTGTACATCGCGCCATGTGGTTTCAAAATCGCCCGTATACCAAGGGTCAGCCACATCGGCGCGATGTCCCGTATAGTCCAACAGGAGATGGATTTTCCCCTCCGGGTCGCCACCGCAAATACGGTTCATGTTGCGGATATTAGCACTGTCCATGCCGATGAGCAAATCATAGGTTTGATAATCTTGCCGTTCCAACTGGCGCGCCGTTTTTCCAGAGCAGTCAATCCCATGTGCGCGGAGCAACGCACGGACAGGGGGATACACACCGTTCCCAATCTCCTCCCGACTGGTTGCTGCCGAGGCAATACTAAATTCCTCTGCGCGTCCTGCCTCCGCCACCAATTGTTTCATCACAAACTCAGCCATCGGACTTCTACAGATGTTCCCATGGCACACAAATAGTATCTTTTTCATAATTTTTATATCCTTCCAAGTGTATTCTATCCTATTTTTATTATAGTCGAGGGTACTTGCAACTGCAAGTATTCTTTTTGCGATAGCTATAAAGGCAGAGAAACAACCAAAATGAACCACTGTGATTTCTGGTTGCGCGAAGCCATTTTGCGTGGTAAACTGGTAGAACATAAAGACATTGTATACTGTGGCGTATGCCGATATCCTGTAATTGGGATACTTAACTTGGAAGGGAGCGTTGCCTTATGGAGCAAATTTATGTCATCGGACACAAAAATCCCGATACTGACAGTGTGGTTTCCGCGATGGCCTACGCCACACTGCGCAACGCCGTGGGCGACCGAGAATATACTGCGGCGCGTTTGGGACATCTCAGCGATGAAACCAAGCTGATTCTGAAACGCTTTGGGTTTGAGCCACCGCAACTTATCAAAAATATGCGGACGCAAGTGCAGGACCTTGATTATGACAATCCACCCATTCTACATGAAGCGGTGACGGTCAACCGCGCATGGTCGGAGATGAAGAAAGACGGACCTATCACCGCTATTCCTGTCACGGACGACGAGGGACATCTGCGTAGTATGCTCACTCCTGGCGATATTGCGGACTACGATATGCATACCATCGCTGACCCAACACTGCGACAAGTACCGCTGTTCAATATTCTCAGCGTTCTGGAGGGACAGATTCTCTGCGAAACAAAGGACCTTGTGAACACCATCAGCGGTGAAGTCATTCTCGCCCTGCCACAAAACCCAACCCTGCCACTTTTTCGCACAAAAGATACGGTGCTCATCTGCGGTCATCAGCCAGAGATGATACGCGCTGCAGTGGAATTTGGGATTTCCTGTGTCATTCTGTGTCAGGCAGAACTGCCAGATGACCTGCGTGATAGCGTCGGAAACACCTGCATTATCTCCACGCCATACGACAGCTACCGCACGGTACGGCGAATCTTTCAGGCAATCCCCGTCAGTCGAATTGCGAAGAATCAGAAACTGGAATACTTCCATCTGACCGATTATATTGACGATGTGCGCGAAGTGGTTCTCCAGAGTCGCTATCGCAGTTACCCCATTCTGGATGAGGATGACCGTGTGGTGGGAACGCTCTCGCGTTACCATCTGATTCGCCCACGCCGTAAAAAGGTGGTGCTGGTGGACCACAACGAGATTTCGCAGTCCGTTTCTGGTCTGGTACAAACGGAGATTCTTGCCATTATCGACCACCATCGGCTGGCGGATATTCAGACCAAGAACCCAATCTATGTTCGCAACGAGCCTGTTGGCAGTACCTGCACCATTGTGGCTGGTATGTATCAGGAGCGCGGACTGATGCCCTCCCCCAAACTGGCAGGCCTGATGGCGGCGGCAATCATTTCCGACACCGTCCTTTTCAAATCCCCTACCTGCACCCAGCGCGACCGCCAAATGGCGGAGCGTCTAGCATATATCGCCAATATTTCACTGGATGAGCTGGGACAGGAAATATTCTCTGCCGCCGCACTAGATGATAAGCCAGTGGAGGACCTGCTATTTGCCGATTTCAAAGAGTTCCACATCGCTGGACACGATTTTGGTGTCAGTCAGATTACTTGCGTGGATTCCAGTTGCCAGCTGGCGCGCAAGGACGAGTTCCTCGCATTGATGGAAAAAACCAGACGGGAACACGGCTATAGCATGATGCTCTTGATGCTGACGGATGTGCTATTGGAAGGCTCTAAGATTCTGTGTGTTGGCGGAGAGGACACCTTCTGCCAGGCATTCAATGTGGAACTGCGCGAGCACGAGGCATTTTTGCCCAAGGTAATGTCACGCAAAAAGCAAATCATTCCCATGCTCTCTGCTCTATGGGGCTGATACAACCCATATACCAATATTAAAAAAGAGAAAGGTCTTGTACGAGCTAATCACAGCCAATACAAGACCTTGTTTTTATTCAATTACAGGCTAACCCAATTTGCCATAAGGGGAATCAATGGGATTGCCTTAGGATAATTCCCTTACTCCCACTCGAGCGCCAGACCTTAATTTCTCGTGATAATATGCATTGATAGTGCGCTTTTCGTCCACACATTCCACATATTTCACACTATCCGTAGCGTCTTTGGAAATTCTGTAGCCATTTTGTAGCCACTGGCTACAACGCAACCTCCGCTGGCTGATTCACCTCAAAGCCACTTGTTGCTATCTATTTT
Organism: Oscillospiraceae bacterium; assembly: GCA_045645125.1. Taxonomy (GTDB): domain Bacteria; phylum Bacillota; class Clostridia; order Oscillospirales; family Oscillospiraceae; genus Pelethomonas. The sequence continues at coordinate 4,737 of JAZRID010000345.1, forward strand.
AACGTAATACATGGAGGTTTGCAATATGGAAAAATTCATCTACGATAACAGCAACGGTCTTTGGTATGAACTGCACGGAGATTATTATCTGCCGTGTCTGGTCATCCCTGAAGAAGAAATCCACACCATCGGTATCTGGGGCAAAAAGCACCAGCAGTACCTCAGAGATCATCGTTCTATGGTCTACACCGACCTCGTTCTCAGCGGTAAGCTGCATAGCTATCTCGCTGACATTGATACTCAGGCAAGAAACAAGCTCGACCTGCTTGTAACTCAACTGGCAGAGAAAGAAGGTGTCAACGAGTGCCTGAAGGCGCAGGATCAGTTGGCATGGGTCAGAGCCATGAATAACATCCGCAACCGTGCAGAAGAAATCGTCCTCAAAGAACTGATCTACGGGGAGGATGCAGTATGAGAATCCTTGAAGAATTCTGGTACGGCAACATTGAGCCGACCGAGTACGACACATCCTCCTGTAAGGAGTACAAGAAATTGCTGGAGCTGATTTGCAGGAATGAGGAAAAGCTCCAAGCCACCATGACGGACGAGCAAAAAGAACTGTTCTCCCGATACACAGATGCCGTTCGTGAGCATCAAATGACAACAGATTGCCTGATATTCCAGAACGGTTTTAAGCTGGGTGCCAGGATAATGCTGGAGGTCATGGAAGAATAACCGAATTTACGATCAGCCGAGCAGAGATTAGCCGCTCGGCTAATTTTATGTTTCTACTTAACAATTTGTTCGTACAACGAGTCTGTGATTTGACGCATTATTTCACTATTGATATCACGCATATTGGAATAGCGTGATACATCAATATTTATTATATCAGAAGCCTTTAAAGTACCATCTATCTCGGGACATTCACACCTGATTTTCTCTAAATAACACTCGCTCTTAAATGCCACATATTGTTCTTTTTCCTTTGCAGAAAGAGGCCAAAAGGCACATTTATAATTAAACCTCGAACGTAGTTCAGGTGGCAAAAATTCTCCGATTTTTTCCTTAGGCATATTGGAAGTAAAAACAATGATGTATTTATCTAAGTCGTACTCACGTCCTAATGAATCTGTGAATTTACTTTCTTCAAGCAGCTGCAAGAAAAAATTATAAACAGGCTTGCTCGCTTTTTCAAATTCATCTATCAGAATCACCTTGCTTCGACTACGCATGAGCTTGTCCGGCAATTCGCCTTTATTACTGCCTATATACCCTCGTGGACTACCAATCAAACTGTTTAGAGCGTCTTGAGCACTGTAATTACCGAAGTTGATTTTAATCATCGGTTCATCTGCTGCCAGCTTTTGATGAAGCAATCTTGCAACTTCTGTTTTACCGATACCAGACGCACCACATATCAAAACGGAGAAAATCGGCTGTTGTCCAATGCGATTAAACAGTCTATACTTTGTTAACTCTTCTTTCAAACGTTTCTTGAAGAGCTCATTACCAAAAAGGTTATTGTTTAAGTAATCTAAAATATCGTCAAAACCAGGCTGATCAATATCAACAATATTTTGGACAGGGTCTTTTTCGATTTCAAGAAAGCTCTCAAGATCAAGGACTTCATCAATTTCGTAATACAGTAGATCTCGAACTTGTTTGCTATATTGACGTTCGATGATAATGTACAGCGCAATAGATTGCTCTTTTTGAATAACATTTAACATGAGTTCTGCTGGAGCAATAAGAGCATCTGCACGGTCTTCATTGTAAAACAAAGAGGATAAGTCAATAAAGACGGAGAGCGTACCGGCAGGGAGTTCAAATTTTGATTGATCCTTTGCAAAAAAAGACCAACTTAATATTTGGCCGCCAGCTTCCTCAATTGCTTTAACAACACGCTCTCGGTTCTTTCGATCGTATTCATAAATACTTACTCTGTCCATAATACCACCTACACATTGAGGTCTTGAATAATTGCCATAACATCAATGTAATGAACCTTACCTTGCGTAACGGAAGTATTCGGAATATCTTTTTTATCCTCTTCTCGAACACCATCCTCAATATCCATACCACTATCTTGACTATCGCTTGACTGCTCCTGGTTCTTCTTACCAGTGTCGTTTAACGCCATCATGCGATTGATCTTTCGTTCCACATCACAGCGTTCAAATTCTCCTCGATAAATACCAAGCACAGTAACTTTACCAATCTCAATATCCGAAATACTGTACTGACTTTCCATCTCGTTTTCAGCACTCATTGGAATTTTGAGCATGCAGTATGATTTTTTCAAAGTCACGCATGGTCAAACAAGCATCCTTGCGGTAGTCATGCGCTCCACGCTCCTGAAAGTCAGGCTCGATAACACCCTTGCCTTTGAGATATTTCTTGTAGGTTTCCTGTACTAAGTCAAAGAACTTCTCCACCATGCCTTTCAGCTCTGGGCGGTAAGGTGGAAGATTGACTACTGTAATACCCAATTCTGCAATCTGCTCAAAGTTCTCAGAGGTGTATTCCGTACCCATATCTGTGACTAAGGTGGCTGGTAGTGAACAGCAATTCCAAGCACCATCCAGCAGAGAAATACCAAAGTGGTTGCACCACTCATACTTATCCGAAATAACATTCAGCATAAGTTCTCTGAGACTGTAACCATGTAAGGGAGTAACCACAGCACAAGCCACTATAAGCATC
>JAZRID010000346.1:0-3365 GCA_045645125.1 Oscillospiraceae bacterium
CCCCAAACCAGAAGCCCCCCCGAAAAAGTCCATCCAATTGGACTCTCTAAAAAAATTTCTTCCTCAAAAGGAAAAACCGAGAAAAGAAGTACCCTTAAAAAAGTTACTGAAAAAAGAACCGTCCAAAAAAGAGCCACCTCAAAAAGAACTGCCCAAAAAGGAACCGCCTGCCACACCACACACCGTCACACTGGAAGATATCGTAGCCAATACTGTAGATGCGGTAAAGGCGGAGCGTGAACGGCAAAAAGACCGCCGCCGTCGCCGTGCAGAAAAAAGGCGACAAGAAATTAAGCAAAAAAAGCTGAAAAAACAGGAAGCAAAACTAGAAGTACCAGAGGTAGAGCCAGAACAGTCCCCCCGCGAGGCCGCCGCATTCCATAAACGCCGCTGGCAGGAAAGTCGCCGTGGACTGTTTTTCTCCGTCCCTGTGTTGCTTCTTATGTGGCTCCCATTCTTCTTGGAGTGGCGCGGTGTTGCTATCCCCTACTTTCAAGAGAGCGTGGGCAATACGGCAGTGTGGATTTTGGTCACACAGATTGTGTTGACTCTGTCCAGTGTCAGTGTATTTCACACGGCATGGGAGGAGTGGAATGAACGCATCTGCACTGGCTACACCTACGCCGCTATCACCAATCTAGTCGCCCTATTGGATGCTATCACGCTTTTGGCACTGCCTGGGCGCAGTGCGCTTCTACCGTTGGGCGGTGTTGCAGGCACAGCACTGGTATTCTCCCTCTGGGGTCTGAAAAGCTACCACCGCGGAATGTGGGAAACCTTAAGAACCGCCAGCAAAAATACGCCTCTCTGTGTGGCAGACCGCTGTGAGGTCGGTATCGCCAGAGGAAGACTGGGCAATGAAGGTTTTGTGTCGCGCACCAAGATGGAGAGTACCGCTTCGCAGTGGCAACGACTGCTATTGCCCCCCCTATTGGCGGTGTCTATCGTGTTCGCTCTGCTCTCCTCTGTCGGACGGGAACGAGGACAGGACTTTTTGTGGTGCTGGTCTGCGATTCTATGTGCATCCTGCTCCTTTGTTTGTCCTATGGCATACTGCATCCCCTTTGCGCGCGTGGCACGACGACTCAACTACAACGGCACTGCGGTCGCTGGGCAATACGGTGCAACCGTTTTAAGCAGTGCATCTAAGATTGTCGTTTCTGACACCGATCTATTTCCGCTTAACAGTGTCACGCTTGCGGAGATAAAACTGTACGGCGAGGAGGAGAAACGCGCCATCTCCTACACCGCGGCACTAGCAACACAGGGTGGTGGCTGTATTGTCCCTGTCTTTGAGGCCCTCCGCCAAGAACACCAGTGCAACTGTGAACCATTGGAGCATTTCCATGTCCATGACGACAACGGTTTGAGCGGTATGATTCGCGGTGAAACGGTTTTGGTCGGCCCCCCTGTCTTTATGCGCCACATGGCAGTGCGTCTGCCCCCGAAGCTCCCTGCCAAAACTGCCATCTGTCTGGCGGTAGATGGCGAGTTGACCGCAGTTTTCTCTCTCCAGTACAAACCGACCCCTGCGGTTGAGATTGCCCTGCGCGCCCTCTCGCGAAATGGTATGCAAATTCTGTTGGCTACCCGTGACGGCAACATCACAGGTAAACTGATAAAGCAATGCTACGGTACGGACGGCAAGGCAACCCTTCCAGAGATTACCGAGCGTCTGTCGCTGTCCGACCCACGGCGCGAAGCGTCCACCCCGAACGGCTTAATTTTCCGCGACGGTCTGTTGCCATTTGCTGAATTGGTCGCACTCAGTCGTCGCCTGTGCCAAATCGTAAAAATCGGAAATTTGCTGTCGGTACTCGGCAATGTGTTCGGCGCACTGTTGGGGTTCTATTTAACTTTTGTGGGGCGCAGTGACATCCTCTCCCCCACCATGTTACTGGTCTATTTGTTGCTCTGGACCGTGCCAATGTGCCCACTTCTTATCAGTGTAGATAGAATGTAGCCCGTTTTTCTGGCTTGTATGCCGAAAATCCCCATCCGTTTTTAGTAAATTCATCAAAATATTTCGACAAAAAGAAAAAGCAGTTGTGCTAAACGCAAAAATATTATATAATCTGGTCATTGAGCGCGTTCTATGAGCAGAATGCAGTAAACGGAAAAGGAGATTATTTCCTATGGAAATTCGCAATATTTGCCTGCTGGGTCACGGTGGCAGTGGTAAGACCTCTCTGGTTGAGAGTATGCTATATATGACTGGTGTTATCGACCGTCAGGGCAAGCCCACCGACGGCAACACTGTTTGTGATTATGACCCCGAGGAGATTAAGCGTCAGATTTCTATTTCTCTGGCTACCACCTCTCTCACCCACCACGGTGTCAAGCTGAATGTGCTGGATACCCCCGGTAGCTTTGACTTCGCTGGCGAGGCGATTGCCGCTCTGCGTGCCGCCGATGCCGCTGTTATCGTCTGCCCTGCTAAGGACGGCGTTTCTGTTGGTCTGGAGAAGGCTTGGAAGTATCTGGAGGAGCGCAATATGCCTCGTTTCCTGTACATCTCCAAGTCTGACGAGGACAACAGCGATTACAATGCCACCTTCAATGCCCTGCGTGAGCGTTTCGGCAAGAAAATCGCCCCTGTTGTCGTTCCCATCTGGGACGAGAACAAGCGCGTCACTGGTATCATCGATGTCCTCAACAAGCGCGCCTATGAGATGCAGGATGGCAAGCGCGTCGAAATTGAAATCCCCGAGGGCAAGGAAAATGTCGTCACTGAGTACCACGAGGCTCTGAAGGAGTCCGTCGCGGAAACCAGCGAGGAGTTCATGGATAAGTTCTCCTCTGGCGAGGACTTCACCTACGCCGAGATGATTAAGGGTCTGCGTCAGGGTGTCCGCGAGCTGAGTATGTTCCCTGTTCTGGTCGGTTCCGCCCATCAGAATATCGGTACCCTCATGTTGCTCGACCACATTGCCGACCTGCTGCCCAGCCCTGTCGAGGGTAACTACCACAAGGCTACCACCCAGGACGGCAAGACCGAAGAGTTCGTCGTCTCTCCCGGTGGCGTGCCCTCCGCATTCGTCTTCAAGACCGTTGCCGACCAGTACGGCAAGTACTCCTACATCAAGGTGTTCTCCGGTGTCATCCCCCCCGATCCTCAGCTCGTGAACTCCCGCACCGGCGAGACCGAGAAGCCCGGCCGTCTGTACCTCATGAACGGCAAGAAGGCCACCGAGGTCAAGGAACTGCACTGCGGTGACATCGGCGCCATCGGCAAGATGGAAAAGGTCAAGACCGGCGACACCCTGTGCGATGCTCGTAAGGTTGTTGCTCTCAAGCAGATTCCCTTTGCTGCTCCCTGCTACTCCATGGCAATCTATCCCAAGACCCGTGGTCAGGAAGATAAG
>JAZRID010000347.1:0-2439 GCA_045645125.1 Oscillospiraceae bacterium
CACACCCGACGCGCACACGGCGCACCGTCCCCACGCGGCTTATCTCACTGCGCGCTGGTCTTCGTCGCAGTATCAACGCACCAGCCTTCGGTTCCATCACCCCCAAGGACAACTCACCACGCTCCCCCTCCAACACGGCACGGTACAAGCCGTCCCCAGGGTCTTGCATCTGCGCGCAAATTTCCACGCGCTCGCCACGCTCCTGCAAGGTCACTTCGCCACAGCACACCCCTCGACAATACAACCCAATTTGTTGCACTATCCATTCCTCCCCTGTATCCAAATGCACAAAAAACACCGCTACGCAATGGTATGCGTAACGGTGCTATCTTATGAAATTGGAAAGGAAAATTATCCAATGTGATATGCACCGCGCACCAACAGGAGTACTTCCTCCTGCGCCTGCACACCGCGCTGGTCGGTCATGAGGTACAGATGATTCTGTACCAGTGCGCTCCCGTCGTTGATACTCGTGCCATCCGTGGTATCAACCAGACCAGGCACGCTTTTGCCGTCCGAGATACAGACTGCATTGCCACTGCGTAACAGCACCTCACACCCCATATCGCCGTACAAGGTCTGTCCTGCTGTCAGTGTAACGGCCGTAAAGCTGACAGCCATACCGCCGTCCTCCCCTTGGTAGGAACCACCGATTTCGGCCAGAATATCCCGTTTGGCACTGTTAATTTGGTTCTGCATCTGTTCTGCAAGAACCTCACTGCGTACCGCCAATTTTTCGTCTACATTGTCGAGAATCTGCGTCAAAAAGGTTTCATGCAGATAACTCAGCGTCACCAACGGGTCTCCTTGGGAGCCAACCTCACTCGCAATGGCGACAAACGCTGTCAACACCAGTCCCACCAACACGACACACGCACCTGTGCGCCATTTCTTTTTTTTCATATTTTTCTCCTGCTTTTGCACTCTACGAACCGACAGAGGGAATCCCCCCTGTCGGTCCACCTCTCAACCGATAGGGACTTACACGAACCGTTCGCTGGGCAGTCCGAAACTGACTGCAATCGCAGCATCCACTCGCTCCATCAACTCGCGGTCCACGCGCCCCATTTTTTCCCGCAACCGCCGTTTATCCAGCGTGCGAATCTGCTCCAATAATACCACAGAATTTCGGGTAAGTCCATAACTTTGTGCCGCCAATTCAATATGTGTCGGCAGGCGAGCCTTTCCAGTCTGGGATGTAATGGCCGCCGCAATCACCGTGGGGCTGTATCGGTTGCCAGTATCATTTTGAATGATGAGAACGGGACGCATACCGCCCTGCTCGCTCCCCACCACCGGGCTGAGGTCGGCATAATAAATGTCTCCGCGTTTTACGGTTGTATCCACAGTATTCACACTCCGAGGGAAGAAGTGCCCAAATTTCTTGAGCCACTATCATTGTCCCACGCAGGTACGGAATTTATACCGCTGTTTTTGCCCCACACCATTCTATGTGTCCATTGCTACCTTGGTGACACTAATCGCAAAATCAACCTCGTAACAGCAGTTCGTGATAAATCTGCCGACCGTTGCGGTAATACACACGCGGTACACGCCTGCTCACGGTACACAGCAACTCATAGGCGACCGTCCCTGCGATAGCGGCGGCATCCGCCACGCTGTTGTGGATACCATAGACCTCCACCTCATCGCCCTCGCAGACTGCTGGAAGGTCCGTCAAATCAATCATGCACATATCCATGCAGATGCGCCCGATAACAGGAGCCAAGCCGTGCGGTGTCCAGACGCTCCACTTCCCTGACAGGGCGCGCATAAAGCCGTCGGCATAGCCGATGGGTAGGATACCCACACGAGTGGGACGCTGTGTCGTGTAAGTTCGACCATAGCTGATACTCACACCGCTGTCATACTCCTTAATGACACCCACATTCGTTTTCAGCGTCATCACGGGACGCAGGTCCAACGCCGTATCCTTTTCACAGATGCCATATGTCAAAATACCGGGGCGGAACATCTCATGGGCAAACTGTGGATAATCCACGGTTGCACCGCTGTTGGCGCAGTGGCGAATCGGAATCTGAATCCCACGCGCCTCCAATTGTTCCACCATGCGTAAAAATCGCTCATGTTGGAGCATGGTAAACGCTTTACTCTCCTCTGTGTTGTCATCAGCGACGGCGAAGTGGGTAAAAATTCCCTCCACCGTCAACCCTGGTAGCGCACATACGCGACAGATGGCATCCACAGACGCATCAAAATGCTGTGCATCGCACTGAAACCCCAGACGCGACATCCCGGTATCCACCTTGATATGGACGCGCAGTTTCCAACCAATTTCCTCCGCCGCCGCCGAGTAACGGCGCGCCGCCGCCTCACTGTGTACGGTCTGCGTAATATGGTTGGCAATCAGCAGTCTGGTCTGGTCACTGGGGGTATTGCCCAGCTGTAAAATCGGCATACAGATACCCACATGGCGCA
>JAZRID010000348.1:0-2148 GCA_045645125.1 Oscillospiraceae bacterium
TATTACGGATAAAAAATTTTTCGATTTTTATGTAGTTTTTGCGGTTGGATTGCAAGTTACTATAGTGAGGGGGGATGCTCGATGGATGATGAAAACATTATCCGTCTGTTCTTCGCTAGGTCAGAACAGGCAATTACGGAGCTGGATGCTAAGTACGGCAAAGTATGCCACAAGATTTCCTATAACATTTTGAACGATAGAAGGGATGCGGAGGAATGTGTCAATGACGCTTATCTGGGGACATGGAATGCCATTCCACCGCAAAAGCCGAATCCCCTACTGGCATTTTTGTGTAAAATTGTCCGTAGGTATGCCATCATGCGCTATCGGGAAAATACCGCGTTGAAGCGAAATAGCTCGTATGAAATCGCGATGAGCGAGATAGAAGAAACCCTGTCTTCTCCTGGGCGTGTAGAGCAAGAAATAGAAGCAAAAGAATTGGCGTGCATGATAGAAAACTTCCTGGATACTTTATCGGGAATCAACCGCATGGTGTTTATTCGTCGGTATTGGTATTTAGATAGCTATGCGGAGATTGCCCATCAGACTGGCTTAACGGAAAAGAATGTTTCGGTTCGTCTGACTCGTACAAGGAAACGACTGCGAGAATATTTACTAGAGAAAGGGGTGTTGACATGAAAGCAGATAAGTTTTTTGACGCAATGGGAGAAATCGATGAAAAATACATTATTGTGAAACTTCGTATCCCTCGCCTACATATGAACAAGCGAGTTGTGTTGTCCTCGCTGGTGAGCTTTGCTGTATTTTATTTGTTGAGCTATGCGTTGTTTCTGTTGCTGTTGCCCGATATTACCTCCTATCCGCAATCGGAGGGGCAAATCCGACAACTTGCTATCCTGCTGATTAACGCTTTCGGCGGAGGATGTTCTGCGTTTTTCTTGCGCCATGTGATGAAACACAGGGAGTATGGTGCATTTGTGGTGTGTTCCGCGGTGCTGTTTTTAGCGGTTCTGGCAATTGGCTGGGGGCTGTTTTGGGCAATTCCGTTTGGACCACCGCCATATAGCGCAGGTGAACGCCTATTACTGGTGCTTGCCACTGGTTTTCCACAGGTGGTAATGACTGCTTTTGCGGTACCTGCGCTGATTGCACAGTGTATTACTTTGTATATCCTGTTTCGTATGTGGCGAAAAGAGTGGTAGGATATGAACACCACAGTGTTCCGTGCAGTTTGCTGTATACATTTTGTTATCTGCACATTTTCGTTATTTTGACGGTTACTTTTTGTATTCGTTAAAATATACAGATACAGCAGTATACATTGCGTTATCTTCCCTTTGTCTATCCTTGCACAATTCTTTAGTCCATCTCTACCGTTCTAACACCGATGAAGTGCAGAAAACGAACCGCTTCGTACTGGTAGGAGCTGAGTGGCCTGTTGTCTGCATCATAACTATGTGCCGCCAGAAGAATCCCATCTGGGTCTGGTGAATTGACGCTAACTACCACGGGGGTGTGGTTCCACTCCTGATTGCGAAACGAAAGCTGTACCACATCGCCTGGCATGATGTCCTGTATGGGGCTGTCGACCGCCACAGGCCCAACGGATTCCTCGCGCCGTGTCATAAAGTTGTAGAAATACGGAACCCCTGTCCAAGCTGGGGATCTGTTGTTGCTGTCGATGTAATACCAGCCGAAAGTGGGGGTAAAATTCATTACACCACTCCCAGCATAGACGCACTGCGAGGCAAAATTGGTGCAATCTCCCCCGATTTTTTCATAGTCATAGAAAGCTGGATTGCGCCCATACGCCCATGCGTGGGCATAGGCGACTGCCGCCTGTCGATTGTATGGTCGAAACATGATACCACCTCTCCCCCATCTTATGCCATAATCCAAAAAAGAACGCCTGTCCACGGATACGGACAGGCGTGTTCTCTATTTATTTATGATTGATGCGGAGCGTGTTTAGGACACACAACATACAGACACCGACATCGGCAAAGACGGCAGCCCAGAGTTCCACTAGACCAAAGACCGAGAGCAACATGACCAGCGTTTTCGTCGCAATGGAAAAGACGATGTTCTCCGTGGCAATACGCTTTGTTCTGCGCGCAATACGGATACCGTCAGCAATCTTGCCGGGCTCATCGCCCATGATGATGACATCTGCGGTTTCGATGGCGG
>JAZRID010000349.1:0-1022 GCA_045645125.1 Oscillospiraceae bacterium
GGTCCTCAGGGCGTCGGCGGCAAGACCACGGCGCTGGCAGTCAATATTGAAACTCTGCCCACGCATATCGCGGGCCTGCCTGTGGCAGTCAATCTCAACTGCCATGTGACACGCCATTGCAGCGTGGATCTGTAAGGAGGGCGTGAAGATGGAAAAGCGTATCACAGCACCGTGGACGCTGGAACAGGTCAAGGACCTGAAAGCTGGCGACAGTGTGTTGATTTCTGGTGTCATCTACACCGCCCGCGATGCCGCACACAAGCGTCTGTGTGAGCTGGCCGCAGAGGGCAAGCCTATGCCGTTCGATGTGGAAAATTCCGTGATTTACTATGTAGGTCCCACCCCTGCCAAGCCTGGTCAGGTCATCGGCTCCGCCGGCCCGACCACCAGCTACCGCATGGATGCCTATTCCCCCACGCTCATCAAACTCGGACAGCGCGGCATGCTAGGTAAGGGCAAGCGCGGTCCCGAGGTTGTCGATGCCATGAAGGAGCATGGTGCGGTGTACTTCGGTGCTATCGGTGGTGCAGGTGCGCTGTTGGCGAAGTGCATCAAGAAAGCGGAAATTGTAGCATATGAAGATTTGGGTGCAGAGGCACTGCGCCGCCTCGAGGTGGAGGACCTGCCTGCATTCGTTATCATCGACTGCGAGGGTCGCAACCTCTACGAAGAGGGTAGAAAAGAGTACCTCAATTCCAAAGAGAATACTTAAAATATAAGAGAATAACAGGAGAAGTACAATGGAAAAGAAAAAACTGGTCATAGGCGTTATCGGTGCCGATGTCCACGCAGTGGGTAATGCTATCCTGAACCGTGCTCTGGTGGATGCTGGCTTTGAAGTCACCAACCTCGGTGTTCTGGTTCCTCAGGAGGAGTTCATTCAGGCCGCCGTGGAAACAGGCGCAGATGCCATTCTGGTTTCCTCCCTGTACGGTCAGGGCGAGATTGACTGCACTGGTATGCGCGAGAAGTGCGACGAGGCAGGTCTGAAGAACATCCTGCTCTACGCTGGCGGTAACCTG
>JAZRID010000350.1:0-2006 GCA_045645125.1 Oscillospiraceae bacterium
TGATTTTTTCGATTTCGGGATACCCCTTGGAAGTTTCCCACTTACCAACGGTCTGGCGGGATACTTGCAATTGTTCCGCAAAGTCCTCTTGCGTGAGGTTATGGCACTGTCGCAACAACTGCAATTTCTCTCCGAAGGACATCTTGTTTCCTCCTTTCTGGCTGTATCATACTATGATGGCCCCATAAAATCTAGCAACTTAAAGTTTCCATTGGCATATTTTGCTCATTTTTTTACGCAACTTCAAGTTGTCATCGTCCTATTGTGCCCATTTTCGACGCAATTTTAAGTTGTCATGCCGTGTTTTTTGCGGTTTCCATGGAAACTTTAAGTTGTCATCGGTGCATTTTCCCGATTTTTCATGCAAACTTTAAGTTGTCATGTCGGATGCTATCGTTTTTAGGCGACAATATCGTTCTCTCTAAACTGCAAGGAGTAGAGATTCTTATACATACCGTCTGCGGCCATCAGTTCCTCATGGGTACCGCGCTCAGTAATCTGTCCATTCATCACAACGGCAATCTCGTCGGCATTGCGGATGGTAGACAGACGGTGTGCGACCACCAGCGTGGTACGGCCCTTGCACAGCTCATCGAGAGCCTGCTGAATCAGAACCTCAGTGGTGTTATCCAAGGCACTGGTTGCCTCATCGAGAATCAGAATGGCAGGGTCTTTCAAAAAGACACGGGCGATAGACAGACGCTGTTTCTGGCCGCCAGACAGCTTCACACCGCGCTCACCAATCTCGGTATCATACCCCTTTTCCAAGGACATCACATAGTCGTGGATGTTGGCACGGCGCGCGGCCTCATGCACCTCCTCCTCGGTGGCATCGGGACGACCATAGAGAATATTTTCACGAATGGTTCCCACAAACAGGAACACATCCTGCTGTACGATACCGATATTACGGCGGATAGAATCCAGTGTCAGAGAGCGGATATCCTGCCCATCAATCAGAATCGAGCCGTCGCCGTTGTTCAGTTTGTAGAAGTTGGGCAACAGATGGCACAGTGTCGTCTTACCACCGCCAGAGGGGCCAACCAGAGCCAACTTACGCCCCTTTTCCAGACGCAGGTTGACATTTTTCAACACATCCTTGGAGGCATCGTAGGAGTAGTTGACATCCTTAAATTCGATAACACCCTCCACATCGGTCAAATCCTTGGCATCCTCTGCCTCAAATTCAGGCTTCTCGTCCATAATTTCCAAGAAACGCTTGAAACCACTGACACCGTTCTGGAACTGTTCCATAAAGCCAATCAGTGTGTTGACGGGCCCGATAAACAGGTTGACAGAAACGATAAAGGTGGAGTAATCGGCAAAGTTAATACGACCGCCATACAGGAACAGACCACCAGCAATCAGAATGACGACATTGAATACATCCGTGACGAACAGCGTCGAGGAGTGGAACTGTGCCATCGCGTGATACGCATTGCGGGAGGCATCTACAAACTGCTGGTTGCCCTTGGCAAATTTTTTCACTTCACGCTCGGAGTTGGTATATGCCTTGGTGACGCGGATACCCGTCACACTGCTCTCCACGGCCGCATTGATGGTCGCATTGCTCTTACGGCGGTCATCAAAGGCGCGGCTCATCGCCTTGCGGAAGTGGAGCGTGACCACCACGAGGATGGGAACGCAGGCGAAAATAATCATCGTCAGAATCGGGTCGATACTGAACAAGTAGCCAAAAGACAGGACAATCATCACGGAGCTGATGAGCAGATTTTCCGGGCCGTGGTGCGCCAATTCGCAGACTTCAAACAGGTCGCTGGTGATACGGGTCATAATACGGCCTGTTTCATGGTTGTCATAGAAGCTAAACGGCAGTTTTTGTAGATGGGTGAACAGGTCCAGACGCATCTGGGACTGCATACCAACACCAATCAGATGTCCATAGTATTGCACAAAGTAGCGCAACAGCATACGGACCAGATACAGCACCAAGACTACCAGACCAGCGATAACGATAGCGGTATACATCTTCTGCGGAATGTAGA
>JAZRID010000351.1:0-7393 GCA_045645125.1 Oscillospiraceae bacterium
ATCCGCAACCTGGAAGAGAGAAACGAGATCATTATCCTGAAGGGCGGAAAGGACGATGTCATTGCCTAATATTTTCAAGCACTTTTCCCGCGACAGTAAGGCAGAGATGTATGTTTTTCCCGATATCTCGGATACACCAGAGGAGCCTAAGGAGAAGGCAAGCACACTCAAGCTGGTTGATTTTGCCGCAGAATTTGCGGCGGCGGAGGCCGCCGCGGATGCGGCAGAGTCGGCACTGACGCTGGAGGAGATTCGTACCGATGCCGATGCAGAGGGCAAAATCGAGGATGACGGCGAGATGGTACATGGCGACGAGGACGAGGGCGCGTATGAGGCGGTCACGGAAGAAGTCGAACTAAGCCCCATTGACCAGACGGCACTCGAAATCGAAGCCATGCTCCGTGAGGCCGAGCGAGAAGCAGCGGAAATCTTGGAGCGCGCGCGTGAGACCGCCCAGTTGGAGGCGGCAGAAATCTACCGTGCCGCTGAGGAAGAAGGCCGTCAGGAAGGGTATCTTGCAGGTGTCGCACAGGCGATGGAGGAGGGCCGTCAGCAACAGGAGCAGATGGCCACACGGATGCAGGATGAAGTGGAAAAATTTCTGGAAAAGGCTGGCGTTGCACTGGACCGACAGTTGGATGAAAATGTCAACGAACTGCGCGACTTGGCGATTGCCATTGCAGAGAAAGTGGTCTGCATCAGCCTGCGTAGCAGTACAGAAATCATTGGTCGTATGGTACAGGCGGCGCTCGATAAGCGTAAGAATCGTGAATGGATTCATATCTATATCTCGGAGTCCGATGCCAAGCGTATGAGCCAAATCCCTGCGTCGTTGACGGCGGCGGTTTCTGGTATTTCTGACCGTGTGCGTATCATCCCAATGGCGGATGATGATTCTGGTACCTGCGTTATCGAGATGCCAGAAGAAATTATTGATGCGAGTGCTTCCACACAGTTGGGAAATATTCGCGCTCTGCTCTCGAATAGTAGTAGACAGACGGAAAATGACCTCAATTCGTTTGGAAGTTTCGGTAATTTTGGTTTTTAATGCATAACAGGAGAACGGTATGTCAGTTTTTCAGCAGATGGCTCGTCAGGTGTACAACGCTGAAACCTACAGCTTGACGGGGAAAATTGAAAACATCGTGGGAATGTCCATCGAGGCATCTGGTGGCCATGCCGCCGTCGGCGATATCTGTCGTATCTATAACGGTGAGTCGGGACGACAGGTGACGGCGGAAGTGGTCGGTTTCAAGAATGACCGCATCCTCCTCATGCCGTATTCCGATATGAATGGTATCTCCGCTGGAAACTTCGTACGCAATACAGGCGCACAGCTGACCTTGCGCGTGGGGGAGTTCCTGCGTGGGCGTATTATCAATGCACTCGGCCAACCGATTGATGGAAAAGGTCCCTTTATTGGCGGTACGAACTACTGCATCAGCGGTGGGTATATCAACCCAATGAACCGCCCCCCCATTCGTGAGAGAATGGAGTTTGGGGTCAAGGCGATTGACGGAATGTTGACCATCGGTAAAGGACAGCGTATCGGTATTTTCGCTGGTTCTGGTGTCGGTAAGAGTACCCTGATGGGCATGATTGCCCGAAATGTGAAAACAGATATCAATGTTATCGCGCTGGTAGGAGAGCGTGGACGAGAAGTTCTGGAATTTGTTCAGAAGGACTTGGGGGAGGAGGGAATGCGTCGCTCGATTCTGGTAGTGGCGACCTCTGACCAGCCAGCCATGTTGCGTATGAAGTGTCCCTGCGTTGCCACTGGTATTGCGGAGTATTTCCGCGACCAAGGGTATAATGTCCTGCTAATGATGGACTCGTTGACACGATTTGCCATGGCACAGCGTGAGATTGGCCTTGCCGTCGGTGAACCGCCTGTTTCCCGTGGTTATACCCCCTCTATTTATGCAGAGCTTCCGAAATTGTTGGAGCGAAGCGGAAATTTCAATAAGGGTTCTATCACGGGTGTCTATACCGTTCTGGTAGAAGGTGACGATACTAACGAACCTATCGCAGATACGGTGCGTGGTATTCTGGACGGTCATATTGTGTTGTCCCGTTCTTTGGCCCATGCAAACCACTACCCCGCCATCGATATCGGGCAGAGTATCTCGCGTCTGATGAATGATATTGCCTCCAAGGAGCATAAGGAACTCGCCTCCAAGGTGCGTGATATTATGAGTGTCTATGAGAAAAATGCGGACCTAGTTTCCATCGGTGCGTATAAGCCAGGCAGTAACCGTAAACTGGACTACGCACTGACAAAAATGGATGAGGTCAATGCATTCTTGATGCAACAAGTCAATGAGTCGTTCACCTATGAGCAGACGCTGGCAAGGCTCAAGCAGATTATAAAATAAATAGGGTTTACAGATGAAAAAGTTTAAGTTTTCGCTGGATACGGTGCTGAGTTATAAAGACCAGATTCTCGATGCCCTCAAAATTGAACACGGCGTTATCCTTGCGGAAATCCGTGCACAGGAGGAGCTTCTCGAAGCCACTTGGCGACGCTATCGGGATTACGACGAGGAGTTCCGTGAGCAGAAGATGAACGGTATCAGTGCCTTGAATGCGATGATGTACGAGGCAGGACTGCGGGCGCAGGAGCTGGAAATCAGACGGCAGACAGAGGTATTGGAAGCCTTAAAAGTCAAAGAGGAAAAAAAGCGCAACGAAGTTGTTGAAGCAAAACAGGATACTGCGTCGTTGGAAAAGCTCCGTGAGCGCAAATTGGACAGCTACCACAAGAGTGTCCAAAAGGGTGAGGAGCAGATGATTGAGGAATTTGTCAGTACACAGCGCGCGATGTCCAGTCTATAATCTTGTCCAAAACGGTACGATACCGTTTGGAAATAGAGAGATATTGTTAAGGAGGTGACCATATTGGAACAAATCAATCGGGGGATTCTTCTACGGAAACAGTTTGCGGCTAGTGCTCATATCAAGGCAACCAGAATGGAAGTCGGTATGACACGCGAAGAACCGATTTTTGATGTACTGTTGGGACAGAAAAATGAGCAGTACAGCAATGAGGTGGTGGAAAAGCAGAAAAAGCCGGAAACGGTGGAGGACACCCAAGAGAGAGAGGAACCCAAGTCCGAAGCACCCACGGAGCATGAGGATGAGGAGGAAACTTGCGATGTTGCCCGTGAAGCGGCGGCGGCACAGATTGTCTGGCTCATCGAACCCAATGCCGTCCATCTGAAGGTCGAAGCACAGCCAGAAAAGGTGGCAACCATCGAGCGACCCATGTTGATTAGCACCAACGATGAGCCGACGCAGTCACTGGAGGACCTGCTGGGAACCCAGATGGAAAATCTGGTCGGAGAATCGGAGGAACTGGTGGTAACGGAGCCAGTGGTGGCAGAGAGTTTCCAAGAAGTCGTACAGATGGATACTACCGACAACGAGCAGGGCAACAACGACCTTACGATGGATATCGAAGTGACCACAACGGACAGCGAAGAAACCAACGCGGAAGCAGTGGTCGTCGAAACACCCCTGTTTGAAGGCGTGGAAACGACACCCATCAAAGTGGCAGAGGCACCCGAGAGAATGGAGCAGAGTGTGCCTGTCAATCAGCAGGTAGTCGAAAAATTGTCCACTATGATGGAAACAGGAGAGACCAGAGTGCAGATTCAGCTGGAACCTGTAGAGCTGGGCAAGATGACGATTGAATTGACCCACAGTGCGGATGGTACGCTAACCGTTCTGCTCGATGCGGAAAATGCACAGACCCGTACTCTGTTGGAGAAGCACATAGGCTCCTTGCAGGAGGCACTAGCCGACCGCGGACAGAAGATGGTACAGATTACCGTGGAGCACAACGAGGAGAGCCAGCGTCAGGAGAATCAACAGCGCAACGACTTCCACGATGGTCAGAATGGACAACAGCAGGAACAGCAACAACAGCGTCGGGATGCCCGACACAACAGCACAGACTTCATGCAACAGCTTCGACTGGGATTGATTCCACTCGAAGAAGAGGATGAGTAAGAGAGGAGGAACGATTCGTGTCTTCTATCGGTAATGTTTCTGGCTATTACGGAATGACAGGTAATAGCGGTATGGTGAACAGTGCGGCAAGTAGTGCGTATACCAACAGCTCTATGGATGCCTACGGCCTGAACATGAATGATTTCATGACACTGATGGTGGCGCAGTTCACCAATCAGACCATGGAGGCAACAGCGGATATCAGTGATATGCTCAACCAGATGGTGCAGATGCAGATGGTAACAGCACTGTCCAGTATGTCCACCGCGATGAACACCATGACGGATGCTTCCATTATGACCTATGCCGCCTCTCTGGTTGGCAAGGAAGTAACAGTAGCAGGGTATGACCAGGAGGGCAACTACCAGGAGGTCATCGGCTCCGTAACGGCAACGGGTAGCTACGGCGGCGAGCAGGTTATTTTTGTGGACGATGCCATGTACTATATGGACCAGATTATCGCCGTGGGTCGCCTGCCCGAAACGGCGGCAGGGAATAATCAGACACCCCCCAGTGAAGATGCTAGCGATACACCTCCCGTCGAGGGGACAGTCCCCAGTGATTCCGAAGATTCCAGCGAGGGGAACTGAGGTGAGCGCAGATGATTGAAAGAGTATCATCCAAGCGTTACCAACCGTCACCAACACAACTGCAACAGGCGGTCGCCAATGCGAGTTTTGACCTGTTGTTGCGTCAGGAATTGGATAAAGTCCAGCAAACACGGGAAGTAGAGTTCTCGAAACACGCGATACTCCGTGCGGAGGAGCGTGGTATCGACATTACCCCCGATTTGATTGACCAGTTGCGTGGCAGTATGATTCGCGCACAGGCCAAGGGCGTGACCAATGTTCTGGCGATGGATTCCGAAAAAGCATTTATTATCAATGTACCCAATGCAAAAGTCATCACTGCGATTACGCAGGATGAAATGAAAGAAAATGTATTCACCAATATTGACGGTGCCGTGTTCCTGTGACCTATCACAGATAGCAGGACCGATTTTGGATGCTTTTGCCTCGGCCCGATTGGTATGGGGCAGGCGGCACCAATTGAAAGGAGCAACATAGAGTACTATGACTGGAGCAATGTATGCCGCGATTTCCGGCTTAAAGACGCACATGAACAAGCTCAATGTTATCGGTAATAACATCGCGAATGTGAATACCTATGGCTATAAAACACAGCGCGCTATCTTTTCCGATTCTATCTATGTCAACCTCAAAGCGGGTAGTAATGGCTCGGCAGTGGATGGTGCAAGTAACCCCTCTCAGATTGGTTACGGCGTTGAGCTGTCTGCGGTCGATGTTGATATGAGTAGCGGAACCTTTGCCCCCACTGGCAAGGATATGGACTGCATGATTATGGGCGATGGCTTCTTCTTGGTGGGCAATAAAGAACAGCAGTATACGATTGACCCCACCAATGCTGAGAGCCTCTCTTCGCTGTCGTTGACCCGTGTGGGTAACTTTGAGTTTAAGTCGGACGGCTACCTGTCCGATGCCAACGGCAACCTCGTCTACGGTTTCCTCTGCACTGGTACTATCGGCGATACCAAAGTTTTCAGTGACCAGCTGGTTCCCATCAGACTGCCCCGTCTGCTGGTCGGTACCAACCCCGACACGGGTATCGATGAGATTCAGATTGCCTACCCCAGCGCAACTGAGGGGGGATACTTGCAGGATATGACTGGCGCGGATGGCGAGGAACTGCCATTTGCCGGTATGGATAGTATTTCCATTGACCCTACGACGGGTATGATTATGGGTACTTCCAAGGACACCAAGATGCCTGTCACCATTGGTGTCATCGCCATCGGTAATGTAACCAACCCCAACGGTGTCACCCACACAGGTGGCCCTTATTACCAGGCGGCTGGCGGTGCTGGTAAGGTGCAGGTTTCCCTGATGGGCGGTATGGAAAAAGAAATGATGATTTGCAATAACCCGCTCGAAAGTTCCGAGATGACCAATTTTACCTATCTCAATGCCAGTGTGTACGGAGACGATGTAGAGGGCCTGTCTGATGATATGCGTATCTACGGTGCAGGTAGTGCAGAGCTGATGACTGGCGGTTTGGAAATGTCCAAGACCGACCTGACCAATGAAATTTCTGAAATGATTACCACCCAGCGTGGCTATCAGGCGAATACCCGTATTATTACAGTAACCGACTCCATGCTCGAGGAGCTGGTCAATCTCAAGCGTTAATGATATTCTGCTGGGAGTGTTGTCAGCGATGTGTTGCAACACTCCCAGAAAAAGAAAAAAGAAAGGCGGCTGAAGGATGATTGTATTGACGAAACGAAGCGGGGATAAATTTCTGGTCAACCATCAGCAAATCGAATGTATCGAAATGATCCCCGAATCTAAGATTGTTATGATGAACCACGACTATTACCTCGTCATGGAGGATATTGACGAGATTATTGATAAAATCACAAAGTATGAAGCAAAGGTAAGGGACATCTGTCGGGAACTTACCATCAGAGATAATCGGCTTAAATAAACAGCCAGAACCCAAACGAGGTCTTGACTGTCGTTGGAGGTAGAAAATACATGAATCTAAATTATATCATTGGCTTAGTGGCGGCCATCGCCGTGTTCCTGTTTGGCTGCGTCAGTAGTGTGGTGGTTGTCCCAGAATTTAACATCAGCTTCAATTTCGGTAACTTGATTAACTTCTTTGACCCAGCCAGTATTCTGATTACCATTGGATGTACCTTTGCTATTATTATCGCCAGCTTTCCCGGCGATATGTTGTCGAGTGTCCTCAAGCATTTTAAGATTATTCTGAATACCAAAAATTTTCAGCCTGCGCAGTACATCGACCAGTTGGTAGAGTTGGCACAGATTGCTCGTAAAAATGGTCTGCTGGCACTGGAAGAACGCGCTAACAATCAGACCGACCCCTTCTTCAAACAGGCGATTATGCTGATTGTCGACGCGAATGACCCCGACAAGGTGCGTAGTATTTTGGAAAACGATATCGAGTGTATGTCTGCACGCCATGAGGGTGCGGCTGGTATGTATGATAAGGCATCCTCTATCGCACCTGCTTTCGGTATGGTCGGTACGCTGGTCGGTCTTATCAATATGCTGAAAGGTATGGATATGGAGAGTGGTGGCGGTAATCTGGGTTCCGATATGGGTACGGCACTGATTACCACCCTGTACGGCTGTATCCTTGCGCACGTGTTCTTTAGCCCCATTGCGGTCAACCTGCGTACCCGCGATGAGGAGGAAGTCCTTTGTAAGCTCATCATCGTGGAGGGCATCATGTCCATCCAGTCCGGTGAAAATCCCAAGTTCCTGCGCGAGAAGCTGATGACCTATATGTCTCAGCGCCAGCGTGAGGCCGGCGGCGAGGGCGTCGAAGGCGCCAA
>JAZRID010000352.1:0-8410 GCA_045645125.1 Oscillospiraceae bacterium
AATGTGGCGGCATCTACATTTTCTGTGTCAATAATCTCTGGAATTTCGACATCCAACTCATGCCGTGCATCTTCATACAAATAGTTACGAATTGTAAACACGCGAACGAAAGCACCGATAATGGGAATATCATCCACGGCAGTAGCATAGGCCGTACTGATGTTGGGCAGTACCCCAAGTAGCAAAATTGCCATACACGCGGCAATGGATACCATGGTAGGTATTATCGAAAACCGTTTCTTCGGGATACGAGTAGGAAGAGATGCTAGTGTTTGCGCGGTTCGTTCCTGCACGGAGGCTGGTACTTCCATGTTTTCATCAGCGATAAGTGTCTTGAGATGAGCGTCAAATAGATGGTCGTTCATACAGTAAAGTCCTCCTTCTTGAGCAGTCCTTTTAGTATTTTTCTCGCGCGCGACAACTGTTGTCGCACCGTGGCGGTAGGAACCGATGTAATTTCGGATATTTTCTGAACGGAGAGATTATCGTAGTAAAAAAGAAATACAACCGTTCGATAGGGTAATTTTAACTGTTGCACAGCATCCCAAACGGTCAGTTTCGTCGCCGTATCCGCTTCGGGGTCTGGCATAGACAAGTCCCATTGTTCGTCAATATCTACGGTAGTAGGATGCTTTCGCAAAAACTCGATAGCAGTATGATGCACGATGGATAAAATCCAAGATTTGAATTTCTTTTTATCTCGTAAATTATCCAGATTGCAGTAGGCTTTCAAGATGGATTCCTGCATAATATCCGCCGCGTCCTCCTCGTTTTTTAAGATGCTATACGCGAGCGAATAGATGCTTTTTTCGTGTTGCCGAATGCAGTCGCAAAAAAATTTTTTTTCGTCTATCACGATTATGCTCCTCATGTCAGTTGGGAGAGTATAATTCCTGTCTGCTCTGCAATCCAGTTGCCCCATTCTTGATAATACTTGGCCAATGGATGTGCAGAATCATAACTTTTTTCTTCATCCAATGCGCCATTTGCATCGTCAAAAATACAGTTGGCATCCAAATAGAAGATATGTTTATTATCTGCCAATGCAGAAATGGCTTCATTCAAGGCATTGATGGTATCATTATTGATGAATGTATCGGTGTCTGACCTGCTTTTGGTCACATGGAGATTTGCCAGCATAAAAATCATACTATCTGGTTGGAGGCTCTGTACCGATTGGATAAAATTGTGGTACCGTTGCACGAGCATTTCAAATGGATATCCCAATTCGTTGATACCCAACATGATATATATTCTATCATATTGCCGCTTCTGTAGCAATTCAGATAGCGTTTCCTTGTCCGTATCGGAGGCGACAGAGAGTGTTACCTTATCAATTCCAAAAACACCTGTGCCTACAGAGGCGAAAAAATCAGCACCGTCTATCTTTGCATATTCGGACAGACCAACGGTGCGCGAGTCCCCGATGAAAAGCGTGTTTTCCATGGAGGCAGGTGAAATAGAGAGCGTTGTTTCCATCTGTTCCATAGGTTCTATTGCTTCTGTCTTTTCAACAGGTTCTGGTGGCAAGTGCGTTTCTGTCACCGTGGGCGGAGGTGTTGCTATCTCGGTTGATTCTTCCGTGGCTTGCACCGTTGGATCTGAAGTGCTTACTTCCTCTGGGGTAGCGGTTACAGGAATTGCAATTTGTAAGGTAGGCGTTTTGGGTGTGCGTATATTGAAAAATGCTTGCGCCGCAAAGGTGGCGAACAGCCCAGAGAGCAAAAAAAGTATCGTAGCGAAGATTACGCTTTTGTGTTTCATAGTATGTCCCCCTCGGTAGGTATATCTGTATGTAAGACGACAGATAGCGAGAATTTGTGACAAAAATTCTGAAAAAATTTAATACAGAAAAAGTAGTATCACACTGCGTTAGGCAATTCCTTGTATATTGCCATGGCTTGCCTCATAGATATAGAGCAACCCACAAAGGAGGACAAGACATGGATGTGGATATGATTTTCAAAATTGCCGCCATCGGCATCATTGTGTCGGTACTAAATCAGCTTCTTGTGCGCTCAGGCCGTGAGGAACAGGCGATGATGACGACACTGGCTGGCTTGGTGGTGGTGATGGTGATGCTGGTGCAGGAAATCAGCAATCTGTTTCAGTTAATCAAGACGCTGTTTCGTTTTTAAGTATGGATATTTTGAAACTGATGTTTTTCTGTGTCATTGTCCTGTTGCCAATGACTTTGCTGAAGAAATATGCGGCGGAACAGGCACTTCTGCTCACGATTGCAGTGGTAGTACTGCTTGTTGTTCGACTTCTCTCGTACATTGCCCCTTTTTTGACAACCTTAGAGGAACTTTTTGTGCGGGCAGGGGTCAGTGGCGCACATATTGCTATCCTGTTTCGGAGTGTGGCGGCATCGTTGGTTAGCCATATCTGTGCAGATTTGTGCCGTGACGGTGGTTCGCAGACCTTGGCGACACTGGTGGAGAGTGCAGGAACGATTGCAGTGCTATTGATTGCCATGCCGATTTTACAGACGGTCACAGAGTTACTGTTGGGATATTTCCACTAGGGGGGAGCAGATGAAACGAACGGCGATTTGTTTTGTACTTTGTATTTTCCTCCTATGCGGACAAGCATCGGCGGAGGAGATAGCACTTCCCGATGCTCTGGAGCGCGCAGTGCCACAGGTGGCAGACCTAGTAAACGGAGAGGCAGAGGACGGCTTCGGATTGACACAGGGCGCATCCATTTTGCTCAACCGTGCCTTGACAGACGCAAAGCAATATGTATTGGCTGGTATCCGCAGTCTGGCCTCTATCTTAGTAGGTGTGGTGTTGCTCGGTCTGGTGGAGAGTGTGGTCGGGGAGGGCGTTGTTTCTCGGCGCACAGAGTTGGTCGGGGCACTCTATCTCACCACGGTATCAGCAGGAGATATCAATGCCCTCATTGGTCTGGGGCGCGATACCATTGAAAATGTGTCATCCCTATCCAAAGTTCTCATTCCATCGCTGGCCGCCGCGACAGCGGCGAGTGGTGGCGTAACAGTCGCATCTGTACGACAGGTGGCAACTGTCTTTTTCACAGATGTCCTATTGACGAGCATCGACCGTATTCTCATCCCGATGCTCTATATTTTTATTGCGTGCGCGGCGGCGAGTACCGTGGTCGATAGCGATATATTGGATGGCATTGCCTCCCTGATTAAGAAAATAACAGGGTGGGCATTGGGTATCCTATTATCTCTGTTTACTGCGTATTTGTCGGTCAGCGGTGCGATTGCTAGTGCCGTAGATGCCCAGGCGGTGCGTGTGGCAAAAACGGCGGTCAGCACGGTAGTACCTGTCGTGGGCGGGATTCTGGCGGACGCGGCGGAAACGCTACTGGCTGGTGCTGGTGTCCTGCGCGCGATGATTGGTGTATTTGGCGCATTGGGGGTCATTGCGCTGTGCGCCCTCCCATTTCTCCGCCTAGGGGCACAGTATCTATTGTATCAGGCGGCGGTTTTTGTCGCACAGGTAGCAGGGCCGAAAAAATTGGCCAATATGCTCAAGATGTTGGCGGATGCCTTCGCGCTGATATTGGCCATGACAGGGGCAGCGGTTCTTTTATTACTGATTGCACTGGTGTCAACGCTGACGGTGGTGGTAACATGATGGGACAAATCAGAACTTGGTTGCTCGGTGTGGTCTTTACCGCTTTTGCCTGTGGCCTTGCCAATGAACTTGTGCCAAAGGGGAAAGAAAAGGCCATCGTGCGGATGGTGGGTGGTATCCTGATGATTCTGGCACTGCTCCGTCCCTTAGGGAGTATTTCGTGGGAAAGTGTCCATATTTCGGTAGGAAATTTTTCGGAGCAGGCGGCGTACTATCGCACGGAGCAGGAAAACGCGCTTTCCGCTATCATAGCCGAGCGTCTGGAAACATATATATGGGACAAAGCGACTGGGCTGGGATTGGCGTGTGAGGTGCAAGTGCAGATGTCCTGTGATACCACGGCTGTTCCTGTCCCAGAATCGGTGGAGATTCGCGCCGCATATCATCCTGTACTGGCGGCTTGGCTTGAGGAGGTGGTGGGGATACCCGCCGAACAACAAATCTGGCTGGAGGAAAGGGTATGGACAGAGAGGACGGAAAACGGCTAACGATTTTACAGACACTGGGGCGATATAAATATGTCTTTCTGGTCGCTGTCGTGGGAGCGATTATGTTGCTGTGGCCGTGGCAGGAGGGAGAACCGCGCACCGAAACCGCAGTACCGCACATGACAAACGAGAACGATGTGAGTAAATTAGAAAAGCAGATGGAAGATATTCTGTCCAAAATGAACGGAGTAGGGCGTGTCGATGTGCTGTTGACCTTGGAGAGTGGCGGTGAGTTGGTGCTGGCAACGGATAGCACCTTGCGCTACCGTGGCAGTCCGCAAAATCCAGACGACTACGACCGTTCCAGCGAAACGGTCACGGTGTCTGGCGGAAATGGGACAGATGTTGTCGTTACACAGGAGCGCAGTGCCAAATTTCGTGGTGCGTTGATTGTCTGTGAGGGCGGAGATAACGACCGTGTGCGTCTGAGCATCGTGGAGGCGGTATGTGCCTTGACGGGATTGGGGGCCGACCGTGTCGCGGTTGTCCGTTGGGGAAGTCCCGAGGCGAGTGCCCAGACGACAGGGAACAATGGGGAGGAATTAGCATGACAGGGGGAAAATATCAAGTGAAAATCCAATGGAAACGAAATGCGGTGGTTGCCACAGTGCTGTTGTTTGTGTGCGCGGCGGTGTATCTGAACTGGCGGTATGCTGGCGATGTGGCACAGCAGGCACAGGATGAAGTACAGCAGGAGCAGGATGGTGGTTCGACGCGCGTGCTGGGGGATGCGGCTCTGGTGGGCGGTGAGATTGTCGATGTAACGCAGACACCAGTGACGGTCAGCAGTTATTTTGATACGGCGCGTCTGAGCCGTCAGCAGTCCCGTGACACTGCGTTGAGCCTACTGCGTGAAGCGTCGGAGCAGGAAAATGTGGACCAGGCGGCACTGGACGAGGCAAACCGCGCTATACAGACACTTGCTGGCTATACCATGTTAGAAACGCAGATTGAAAATCTGGTGATTGCCAAGGGGTATGCCGATTGTGTCGTTTTTATGAGCGAAAATAGCATCAGTGTCGTGGTATCCGCCGCAGAGGACGGGTTGCAAACGGAGGATGTCGCAAAGATTACGGATATTGTACTCAATGAAACTTCCTATGCCGCAGACCAAATTAAAATTTTAGAAACCAATTAACAGCAACCGAGATGGCTCAAACAGTCATCTCGGTTTTTTTATTTACATTTTTTGACGGCTGTGTTATTATCAGAAAAAATAAGTAATTTTAAGTGTGGGGTGTGATGGCTTTGGAGCGTACCAAGTATCCAGACGAGATTCAAGAATGGATGGATATGATTGAGAAGAGTGCAGAGGTCGATGCTACGCGGTTAATGGCATACTGCGAAAAGTTGTATGACTATGCGCAGGAGGTCGATTCGGACTACCTCAAGGGATTTAGCCTGTTTTTCCGTGGCTTTGGGTATTATACTATGGCGAAGTTGGAGGAGAGTATGGATGCCCTGTCCTCTGCCTTACAGCATCTCATCGCCGCAGAGGACTGGTATATGACGGCGAGAACCTACAACTTCATGGGAAATGTTGCCGACTTTCAGGCAGACCTCTCTCTATCGACCGACTGCTACTGCAAGGGACTGGCGATTAGCAAAGAACACGGGTTTCAATTGCTCAGTTTCACCATTTCCAGCAATATCGCGAATGTCCATATTTGGCTTGGGCAGTTGGCGTTTGCGGCAGAGAGTCTGCATTTCTGCGAACAGTTGCGGGCAGAGGGGGTAGCCGTTCCATTTATTTCTCAGATGATTGTCTATGCCAATCTGACAACCTGTTATACTCGTTTGGGTCAATTAGAGAAAGCCGAACAATATTTGAATTTGTTGGTAGAAAGCTGTGGGGATACCGTTACGGATATGACCCGTGTGATTATCTATATTCTCCGTGCCGAGTTGTATCATGTGCGAGGGGACACACAGGCGCGTGATGCGGCCATCGATGGGTTGAACAGCATCGAACTGCAAGCTACCACCATATTCGATGCGCTCAATGAGCTTTGTCGCCACGCGATGATGCTGTTGAATTTGGACAAGCTGGACGAATTTTTTGCACTGGTTTCCCAGATTGAACCCCGTGCCGAGGGGATTGCCGTTGAAAAACAGGTGCTCAATTTGCGTCTACAATACTACAAAAAGATTGGCGACTGGGAAAATCAAAAGCGGACTGCCCTGCGGTACTATGAGGTCGTTACCCTGTGTGATGGTATCCGCAACAAAATTATCGGCCACAATATCACCGCGCGCATCTCGTTGAATGAGGAGGCCGCCAAGCGAAAAGAGATTGAGAAAACCAATCTTCTGCTCAAGCAGAGGTCGGAGCGCGATGCTTTGACGGGGATGCACAATCGCTATAGTCTCAATGAATTTTCGGAACAGGCCTTTCGCAGAGCCTACGCCAACGGAACACCACTTACCGTGGAACTGCTTGATATCGACTTTTTCAAGCAGTTTAATGACAATTACGGCCATCAGGCTGGCGATGACTGTCTGGTTCGCATTGCGGAGGCCATCCGTTCACTGGAGGAGTACCCCAATGTGTTTACGGCGCGGTACGGTGGCGATGAGTTTGTGGTCATCTATGAGGACTATTCCCTCGAAGATATTGAAACCATGGCGCGTACTCTGCGCGACACAATCCATGCGTTACACATTCCGCACCACTACTCCAAAATTGCCGACCACATTACCATTTCGCAGGGGTTGTTCCACCGCGTTCCGACTGGCTCTAATAAGCCGTGGGACTTCCTGCACTGCGCCGATATGGCACTGTATGTGGCGAAAAAACGCTCCCGAGATTCCTACTATATCGCAACTTCTCTCGATGATGTGACGCAATAACCACTATAAAATATTTTGCAGATTGGCCACCTGTGTTTCCGCTAAAAGCTGTAACTGGGTGGTCAACTGGTGAAGAAAAATGCGAAATTCCTCTGTATCCTGTTCCTGACAGGAGGCAAATGCCCCAGAAAACAGTTGTTCCGCTTCATCGAGGTCATCGTGGTCTAAAATCATGTGCAGAATCGTATCGTGTTGTTCCCAACTGGTATGTGCCGTACGCAGACAATCCTGTGTACGCTCCCACTGTTCTTCCGACAAAAACGCCTCACATTGTTCCAATAGGGTAATCCATTCCTCGGTGCATTGTTGGAGATACGCACTGGTTGTGAGGGAAGAAAGCACGATAATCGCTAACAGGGCAATGGGGATATATAACGCTTTCACGATTCTCCCTCCTTTTTGATACAGATAATGCTGTCTGTTTCGTCCACAGTCATTAAAAATACCTGCTTGGGCGAGGTAATACGATACTTGTTCAGTTGCTCGTTCAGCCAGTCGCGGTCATGCCCTGCAACGGCGAGATTTTCTTCGAGAATGTGTCCATCGTTGATGAGGAAGATGGGGAGTGTAACGCGGTCAACTAAAGTCAGTCCTGCGCCCTGCGGAGTAAGAGGGCTTTCTTTCGTATATGGCAGGATGGAGAGTTGTCCGTTGGTTTCCAGTATCGCGTATTTGATAGCGCGGAGGTCGCTGTACCCTTGGTTGCGGAGTTGCTCAAATAATTCGTCCAGCGTCAGACGGTTCTTTTCCATGCTCTGTTGGAGAATCGTACCGTCGCGGATGATGATAGCAGGCTTACCGCACACAATCCCACGGAAGCGGATGGACTTCAAATTCAGAAAGCTGACTAACATCGAGAGGCACAGAAGTGTCACGATGGGCAAAATCCCGTTAATCAGTGGAATCCCGTAGTTTTGCATCGGGACAGAGGCCAAGTCGGAGATGGTGAGAGTCAGCACCAACTCGGTCGGTTCCAAATCGCCAATTTGTCGTTTTCCGAGCAGACGAAGGGCAAGCACTAAGATTAGATATAAGATGACCGTACGGACAAATGCGGTTATCATGTCGTATCCCCCTCTACTTCACAGTACTTTACAGTATTTGTATCTGTGGACAAGGCTATACACACGAGAATACAAAAAACCGACACAGTTTTTCGGCTTGAAGATGTAAGATAGCTGTAAGATAAAGGTAGACACATGGACAAACACCATGCTGTCTACCTTTTCATTATGCGAAACAGAAACCATGATAGACTGCGAAAAAATTTTTCCTATTTTGAAATAAAAAAGTCATCTTCAAATGTCTAATAGGTAAAGGAGGTGAAGTGGCGATGACGAATGAAGAATTTGCAAAACGAGTGGAACTGGTGCGTACCAAACTCTACAAGACCGCACGAACTTATCTGGGAAGCGAAGCCTTGGCTCTGGATGCCGTGGATGAAGCTGTCTACAAGGCACT
>JAZRID010000353.1:0-2203 GCA_045645125.1 Oscillospiraceae bacterium
ATACTCCACCGCGAGCGCATTATTGGGCGAGGCGAGGCATTGTGCGGTATCGCCTGCCAAAGTCTGCAAGGCGGTCTGTCGGGCGGTGGCAAAGCTCATGCCCTCGGAGAGAAAACGGCGCAGAAGGTCGGGGAATCGTGCGTCCTCTAAAGTTTCCGCTGTTCGTACCAGTGGAGCGAGGTCGCCACTTTCACAGCCGAAAGCGAGGTGTGTTACGATACCTGTTGCCGTGAGCAATGCCACACCGCCCTGTGCAAATCGCTCCGCTGTCGCACTCGACCACGGCGCACAGAGTTCCAGCACCAAATCTGCGCCACCGTGCAGTGCCATCTCTGCACGCGCGTGTTTGGACACCGCGGCAAACTCACCACGCTGGACAAAATTTCCACTCATTGCCACAACAACGGCCGTATCTGCCCCCAGACGGGCGCGTACCTGTGCTATCTGCCACGCGTGTCCCCGATGAAAGGGATGGTATTCTGCGATAATTCCAGCAACAGCCACGGGCATCCCCTCCTTTCGCCTCAGAAAAAATGAAAAATTTTCAAAAAAACTGTTGTCTAACCGACAAAAATAGTCTACAATAAGGATTGTGACTATTTTAACTGTATCCTGCTGGAAAAGCAAGTCACAGTATGGTAACAAATAATAACAAATAATGACAACGATAAGGAGAATTTACCCATGAAAATTCTGGTTATCAACGCTGGTAGCTCCTCCCTGAAGTATCAGCTGATGGAGTCCGAGGGTGGCGAGGTCTTTGCAAAGGGCCTGTGCGAGCGTATCGGCATCGATGGTCGTCTGACCCACAAGGTTCCCGGCCGCGAGGATGTGAAGATGGACATTGCTATGCCCTCCCACGGTGAGGCAATCCAGGCTGTTCTGGACATTCTGGTTGACAAGACCAACGGTGTCATCGCTTCCACCGATGAGATTGCTGCTGTCGGTCATCGTGTCGTGCACGGCGGTATGGAGTTTGCTTCCAGCTGCATCATCGACGACGCTGTGATTGCAGGTATCGAGAAGTGCATCCCCCTCGGCCCTCTGCACAACCCCGCTAACCTGATGGGTATTCGTGCTTGCCAGGCTATCATGCCCAACACCAAGCAGGTTGCTGTGTTCGACACCGCTTTCCACATGACCATGCCTGCTAAGGCTTACACCTACGCTGTGCCCTACGAGTTCTATGAGCAGGACAATGTCCGCCGCTACGGTTTCCACGGCACCAGCCACAAGTATGTTTCCGGCCGTGTCATCGATATGCTGGGCAACCCCGAGCACAGCCGCATCATCTGCTGCCACCTGGGTAACGGCTCCTCTCTGTCCGCTGTTGTGGGCGGCAAGTGCGTCGAGACCTCCATGGGCCTTGGACCCTTGGGTGGTTTCCCCATGGGCACCCGTTCTGGCGACCTCGACCCCACCATCCTCGAGTATGTCATGGACCGCCGTGGCTACGACATCAAGGAGATGATGAACATTCTGAACAAGAAGTCTGGTGTTCTGGGCATCTCTGGTGTCAGCTCCGACTTCCGTGACTTGGAGACCGCCGCTGCCGAGGGCAACGAGCGCGCACAGCTGGCTCTGGACAAGTTCATCTATGAGGTCAAGAAGACCATCGGTGCTTACGCTACCACCATGGGCGGTGTGGATGCTATCGTCTTTACCGCTGGTATCGGTGAGAACTCCATCGATATGCGCGTGAAGCTGTGCGAGGGTCTGGAGTACATGGGCATCAAGATTGACCCCGAGAAGAACAATGTCCGTGGCAAGGAAGTCGACGCATCCGCTGCCGACTCCAAGGTTAAGGTGTTCGTTGTTCCCACCAACGAGGAACTGATGATTGCTATGGACACCGCAAAGCTCTGCCAGTAATTGCATTTTTTGCCCCACTGCCAGCCGTGCAGTGGGGCTTTCTTCCTTATCACCGATATACTGAATGGAGGTCACAATGTCGCGAGAAATTAACCCGAACGATACGACCAGAGCGTCTGCGTATGAACTTTGGATGAAAGCACCGAATCCCATGGTCACATTTTTCAAAACACTGGATGTCACCAACTTAATACGCGTATCGAAAAAGAAACAGTTGAAATTCAATATGCTGTTAGACTACTGTATTGGCAAAGCGGCGACTGGTATTAAGGAGTTTTATATTCTGCCAGTTGGCGAAAAGCTACTACAATACAATACCATTGCCGTGAAC
>JAZRID010000354.1:0-1433 GCA_045645125.1 Oscillospiraceae bacterium
GGACTGGTTGAGCACTTGGTAGCCTGCCTCTTGGTAATATTTTGCGACTTCTAATCCGAGATGGCGACTGCCAGAGTGAACGACAATATAGATATTGCCATCGTCGTCGGTATCTGCCTCGATGAAGTGATTGCCACCGCCGAGGGTGCCGATACTTTTCTCTGCGCGCAACAAATCCACCTGCTTGGCACAGCACAGCTCCTCCAGATGGATTTGCTCGCAATAGCGGTGCGCCTTATCGCGGATGGCAAAGCCAGAGGGAATTTTTGCATAGATGAGCTTATCGAGTTTTTGCAATTCCAAATGGCGTTCTCGGATGCGGATGGTTTCCATGCCACAGCCGATGTCTACCCCGACGAGGTTCGGCACAATCTTGTCCGTGATGGTCATGGTTGTGCCGATGGTACAGCCAGCACCAGCGTGGATATCTGGCATTAAGCGGATTCTGCTCCCTGCCACAAATTCTTGGTTGCATAGTTCTACGACTTGGGCAATGGACGCGGAATCGACAACATCTGTGAACACCTTTGCCGTGTTATATTTTCCCTGCACTTCAATCATACTTTCGCCACCTTTCTCCGCATAGTATACCACACTTATGCGGAGATTTCAAAAATTTGTTAGGCGATTCCCTGAGAAAAACGATTGCCGAGTGCGTTCTCTACGCTTACAATCAAAATCTGATGCTCTCGGAGTGCAAAGTGAATGGCTCCCCCAGCACCAAGCACGCAGTTGTTTTCGATGGTCAAGTCGGCGCGCTCCTTGGTGTACTGGTTGGTGATGATACTCTCCCACAGGTCAGCGGTGAAAATGTCGTCATAAAACGCGAGTAGTTCTTCGGGGGTATCCACAGGATGCGTTTCCCCCTGTACCGTCACCACGGCAGGGTAACAGAGAAGTTGTGCCACCGCTTCCCTTTCGCCGTTTTCCAAGTGTGCAAAAAAGGTGGCGAAGAACTGCTGTGCATCCGCTTCGGACACTCCCGTTTCCAGTAAAAAATCCTCCGCCGAGGGCTTTTTCAATACCTCCTCCAAGGTGGGGCGAGGCAGGTTGGGCATCACAGGGCGAACAGGGGTCAGAAAGGAAAAATCGAAACTGTCTGCGAGTGCCTCTAATGCTGTCGCAGAAAATGCGGTTTCTGTCCCTGCGAGGACATTGATGGTCACAAAGCAGTCCGACAGGTCGACCAGTACCAGTGCCTTGCTTGCAGACAGTGCCAGTGTCACAGGCGTACCGCTGTCGGTGGTGTAGTTCCACTGGGTATAGTCTGCCGTATCCCCGATGTTTAGTACAATATCCGTGAAACTGCCGTAGACACAGCGGAGAAATTGATAGTCTACTGCACCGTACTCTTGTAGGGAGAGCGAACCGTCGAAGTGGAAAGTTCCGTCCTCGTAGAGATAGGTACTGTAGGCGTGGTGGAGGCACAGAAA
>JAZRID010000355.1:0-7529 GCA_045645125.1 Oscillospiraceae bacterium
CGAAGTCAAGAGCTTTCTGCTCTCCTCTGCCGCGTTTTGGATTAAGGAGTACCACATCGACGGTATCCGCGTGGACGCAGTTGCCTCCATGCTGTACCTCGACTACGACCGTAAGGATGGGCAGTGGGTCGCCAATGTCCACGGTGGCAAAGAAAATTTGGAGGCTATCGCCTTCCTACAGGCGTTGAATACCACCGCATTCTCCGTCAACCCCCATGTGCTGATGATTGCCGAGGAATCTACGGCGTGGCCTCTGGTGACGCGCCCTGTTGATGCAGGTGGTCTGGGCTTTAACCTCAAGTGGAACATGGGTTGGATGAACGATATGTGCCACTACCTCAAAATGGACCCGTGGTTCCGTCAGGGCAACCACAAAGATATTACTTTCTCCCTATTTTACGCATTCTCCGAAAATTATATCCTGCCCCTTTCCCACGATGAAGTGGTTCACATGAAAGGCTCCGTCATGGGCAAGATGCCAGGGGACCGCTGGCAGAAGTTCGCAGGTGTCCGCAGTTTCTATGCGTACACAATGGCACACCCCGGCAAAAAGTTGAGCTTTATGGGTGTGGAGCTGGGCACCGAGGCGGAGTGGGCATCCCACAAGGGACTGGACTGGCACCTCCTCGAAAATGAGGACAACCGCCAACTCCACCGCTATATCCAAGATATGAATCGCTTCTACCACGAAAATCCCCAGCTGTGGGAGATTGACTTCGACTGGCAGGGCTTTGAGTGGCTGGTGCCCGACGACAACCACAACAATGTTGTCGTGTTCCTCCGCAAGGACAAGAGCGGAAAAGAGCTGGTCTGCGCCATTAACTTCAGCCCCAACACCTATGAGGACTACCGCTTCGGCTGTTCTGCTGTCAAGGAATATGTGGAAGTATTCAACTCCGACCGTACCGAATACGGTGGTAGTGGTGTGACCAACGATGCCCCCTGTAAGGTCACTTGGACCCCCTCCCACGGTAAGGATTCCTCGGTATCCATCCGTATTCCGCCGTTGGGTGCGGTGTTCCTCGTCGGGCAGGGCAAACTCCGCGCCAAGCCGAAGCCCAGAAAGAAGGCTGCCGCAGAGGACGCTTCGGTCGAGAAAGCACCTGTCAAGAGAACCAGAACCAGAAAAACCGCCGAGGCGAAAGCGGTGGCTACCCCTACAGAAACCGAGCCCGTTGCCACCGAGGAAATTGTGGTAACGGAAAAACCATCTACAACTGGGAAGAAAACCACTTCCCGTTCCAAAAAAGTCTGACAGAAAAGAGGATGTGACAAACGATGAAGAAAGAATGTATTGCAATGCTACTGGCTGGTGGACAGGGCAGTCGCCTGTATGTTCTCACCAGTGATGTGGCAAAACCTGCCGTTCCGTTCGGCGGAAAGTACCGCATCATCGACTTTCCCCTTTCCAACTGCACCAACGCTGGTATTGATACCGTCGGCGTTCTGACCCAGTATAAACCGCTTGAACTGAACAGCTACATCGGCAGTGGCCAGCCTTGGGATTTGGACCGTCTGGATGGCGGTGTGCATATCCTGCCCCCCTATATGCAGGAGGGCGAAAAGGGTAGCTGGTATAAGGGCACTGCCAATGCCATCTATCAGAATATCGGCTTTGTCGATATGTACGACCCCGAATATGTGGTTATCCTCTCTGGCGACCACATCTACAAGATGGACTACAGCAAGATGGTCGAGGCGCACAAGGCCGCCAATGCCACTTGCACCATCTCCGTCATGGAAGTGCCTTGGGACGAGGCTTCCCGCTTTGGTATCATGGCGGTGGACAGCAACGACCACATTGTAGAGTTCCAGGAGAAGCCCAAACAGCCCAAGAGCAATCTCGCCTCCATGGGTATCTATGTCTTTACTTGGAAGAAACTGCGTGAGTACCTCATCAACGATGAGAACGACCCCGCTTCCAGCAACGACTTCGGTAAGAACATCATCCCCAATATGCTGAACGCAGGCGAAACCATGTTCGCATACCGCTTCGAGGGCTATTGGAAGGATGTCGGTACGCTAGAGAGCCTGTGGGATGCCAATATGGATATGCTCTCCCGCGGTGATTTGGACCTGTTGGAGAGTAGCTGGCCCATCTACGCCCGTCTGCCCCAGGAGCCTCCTGCCTTCATCGCCTCCTCCGCACTAGTCGAGCACAGCGTTGTCACGCAGGGCTGTGAGGTGCATGGTACGGTGAAAAACTCCGTCCTGTCCCACGGTGTTGTGATTGAGGACGGTGCTGAGGTACACTATTCCGTCCTGATGCCCGGTGTCACCGTCAAGAAGGGTGCTGTCGTCAAGTATGCCATCCTCGGTGAAAATGCACAGGTCGACTGCAATGTCAAGATTGGTGAAGCTCCCGAAAACTACGACCCCGAAAAATGGGGCATTACGGTCCTCGGTCCCGGCGCATCCATCGCCGCCGACGAGGTTGTTGCACCCAAGACGATGCTCAATCGTGAACTCAAGGAGGTGTCCAGATGAACGGTCTGCACGGAATTATCTTCTCTCTCGAGAAATTCAGCGGTCTGCGCGAGCTGACGGACAACCGTATGCCCGCCTCTGTCCCCTTTGCAGGGCGTTACCGCATCATTGATTTTATCCTCTCCAGCATGGTCAATGCCAAGATTACCGATGTCGGCGTGGTGTTGCAGGGCAACTACCAGAGCTTACTCGACCACCTCGGCTCTGGTAAGGACTTTGATTTGAGCCGTAAGCACGGCGGTCTGCGCCTGCTCCCCCCCTTCTCCCAGAAGCAGATGCGCGGTAGAATCGAGGCTCTGGCTGGTGTTCGCACCTATCTGGAGGGCATCCGCCAGTCCCATGTCGTTCTGGCAGACAGCGACCTGATTATTAACATTCCCCTCGACGATGTGTACCAGAGCCACCTCGCCTCTGGCGCAGATATCACTGCAGTCTGCACCACCAACATCGTCGGCAGTCCCGAGGATGCTACCTACTGTAAGCTCGACGAGAATGGTCGCGTCACCCAGACTTTCACCGCACTGCGTAACCCAGACGGTTGCCACCGCGCGCTGGAAATCTACATTCTCTCCAAGGAGCTTCTGCTCCATTTGGTGGACGAGTGCATCAGTCAGGACCGCTACAGCTTCCGCAGTGCTGTTTTGCAGGCAAAGGCTGACACCCTGCACATCCACAGCTATGTCTGGGATGGCTACGCTGCCCAGATTCGCAGTATCAAGGAGTACTATGACCGCAGTATGGAGCTGATGAACTACTCCATCCGCCGTGAGGTCTTCCACCCCCAGCGTCCCATCCACACCAAGGAGCGCAACGATGCCTCCACCTACATCGACCCCGATGGCAGTTGCTGTGGCTGTATCGTAGCAGATGGTTGCACCATCGAGGGCAGTGTGGAGAACTCCATCCTGTTCCGCGGTGTATCCGTTGCGCGTGGCGCACAGGTGAAGAACTGTATCCTGATGCAGGATGTCACCGTCCACCGCGATGCTGTTCTGCACCATGTTGTTGCCGATAAGAATGTGGAGATTTTGGAGTCCCGTACCCTCATCGGCAACGAGGCTTATCCGATGGCCATTGCCAAAGGGAGCAAGGTTTAACAAAAATCAGCAACTCGCACAATTAACATTCGTAACATCTGTAAAAGTTGACGGATAGCCATTTACTTTTTCAGACAATTTTGTTATACTATGGCGAGCCATATTTGATAAGGAGGTTTTTCACTCCATGAAAATCCTGTTTGCCGCTTCCGAGGCAGTCCCTTTTTGCAAGACGGGTGGTCTTGCCGATGTCGCCGGAAGCCTTCCCCAAGCACTGGCCAAGGCTGGTAACGAAGTCGAGGTCATTCTGCCTCTCTACAAAAAGGTCGCCGAGAACTGGAAGAACCAGATGACCTTTATCTGCAACATCGAAGTTCCTCTGGGCTGGCGACGCGTATACTGCGGTCTGTTCCGTCTGGAGAAGGACGGTGTTATCTGGTACTTCGTGGACAACGAGTATTACTTCAAGCGTGATACGCTCTATGGCCACTACGATGACGGCGAGCGTTTCGGCTTTTTCTCCCGCGCTATCGTAGCCCTGTTGCCTGCTCTGCAGTTCCTCCCCGAGATTATCCACTGCAACGACTGGCAGACCGCACTGGTCCCCGTCTACCTGAAGGACGAGTGCGTCCGTTGGGGGGAGATTCGCGGTATCAAGACCGTGTTCACCGTCCACAATATCGAGTATCAGGGTCGCTACGGCAAGGAAACCCTTGAGGACCTGTTCGGCCTCGCACCTGGTTGGTTTGCCGATGGCACCATCGCGATGGACGGCGATGTGAACTTGGTCAAGGGTGCGCTGATGACTGCGGATGCCATTACTGCTGTCAGCCCTACCTATGCACAGGAACTGCGCTATGCCTTCTTCTCCCACGGTCTGAGCAGTGTCATGCAGATGAATGCACACAAGCTCCACGGCGTATTGAACGGCATTGACATGGTGCGCTACGACCCCAACAAGGACCCCGACGTGCCTCACCGCTACAGTGCCGGCCGTATGACGGGCAAGGCTAAGTGCAAGGCCAAGTTGCAGGAGCAACTGGGTCTGACTGTGGATGCCAGTATCCCCGTGATTGGCATTGTCAGCCGTCTGGTTGGTCACAAGGGTCTTGACCTCATCCGCCATGTCTTTGATGACATCATGGCACTCAATTGCCAGTTTGTCGTGTTGGGTAGTGGTGATGCACAGTATGAGCAGTTCTTCGAGGAGAAGCACGCCCAGTACGAGGGTCGTATGGCGATTTATCGCGGTTACAACGAGCCCCTCGCCATGCAGATTTATGCTGGTGCCGACTTGTTGCTGATGCCCTCCAAGAGCGAGCCCTGCGGTCTGGCGCAGATGATTGCCATGCGCTACGGTACCGTTCCTATCGTGCGCGAAACTGGCGGTCTGAAGGACACCGTCCACGCCTACGAGGCATGGTGCGGTGCTGGTAACGGCTTTACCTTCGCAGATTACAATGCCAACGACATGCTGTTTGTCATTCGTCAGGCAGTGGATTTGTACACCAACAATCCTTCCGCATTCAAGGCCCTGCGTAAGGCTGGCATGACGGAGGACTTCAGCTGGAAGCGTAGTGCCGAAGCCTACAACGAGATTTATCGTTCCATTTGCTCCTAAGCGGTCCTTTGTGTTATGATTTCAGGCGGGGGTATCTGACCCCCGCCTAATTTTGTTAAAAAAAGAGGAAACCATATGGAAAAGTTTACAAAAACCTCCATGAAAAAGGAAATTTGCGACAAGCTCCGTCTGAACTTCGGATGCGCTGTCGAGGAGGCCACCGAAGAAAATATCCTCAAGGCCTGTGCGATGGTTCTGCGCGACCACATGAACGCCAATGCGGTCGAGAGCCGTAAGGAAACGCGCAAGGAACAGAAGCGTCAGGTCCACTATATGTCTATGGAGTTCCTGATGGGTCGTAGCCTGATGAAGAACGCCTACAACCTCGGTGTTATCGAGCCGATGCGCGCCGCCATTGATGAACTGGGCTTCAAGAGTGCCGATATCTTCGATATGGAACCCGATGCAGGTCTGGGTAACGGCGGTCTGGGTCGTCTGGCCGCCTGTTATCTGGACAGCTTGACCACCCTTGAAATTCCTGCTTGCGGTTACTCCATCTGTTATGAGCTGGGTATCTTCAAGCAGAAGATTGTCGATGGCCAGCAGGTTGAGTTGCCCGACAACTGGATGGGTCTGGGCGACGCATGGCTCATTCCCCGTCCCACCGAGTCCGAGGAAGTCCACTTCGGTGGTAGACTGCGTGAGTTCTGGGCAGACGACCATCTGCACATTGTCCACGAGGATTATACCCGTGTGGTGGCAGTCCCCTGCGACATGACCATTGCAGGTTTCGATACCACGCACACCAATACCCTGCGCCTGTGGGATGCTAAGAGTCCCTCCCCCATCGACATGAGCCTGTTCCGTCAGGGTCAGTATCTGGAGGCAAACGAGGAAAAGGCAATGGCGGAAGTTATCGCCAAGGTTCTATACCCCGAAGATAACCACTACGAAGGCAAGAGCCTGCGCCTCAAACAGCAGTACTTCTTCGTTTCCGCCACGGTGCAATCCATCGTCCGCCAGCACATTCAGGTCTATGGCACGCTGACCAACTTCCATGAGAAGAATGTCATTCAAATCAACGATACCCACCCTGCACTGGTCATCCCCGAACTGATGCGTATTCTCATGGACGATGCCGGTCTGGATTGGGATACTGCATGGAACATCACCGTCAATGCGGTGGCATACACCAACCACACCGTTCTCGCCGAGGCACTGGAGCGTTGGCCCCAGGGCTTGATGCAGAGCCTCCTGCCCCGTATCTGGCAGATTCTGTGCGAGATTGCACACCGCTGGCAGGATAAGGTCGAGCGTTTCTACAACTACGACCAGAACAAGGTCAAGAACATGGCTGTCATCTGGGACGGCGAAATTCGTATGGCAAACCTGTGTATTGCTGGTGGTATGGCGGTCAACGGTGTCAGCGCACTACACAGCGATATTCTGCGAAACGATGTGTTCCGTGATGCCTGCGGTATGGAGCCCGACAAGTTCAAGAATGTCACCAACGGTATCGACCACCGCCGTTGGCTGGCTGAGATTAACCCCGGTCTGGATGGCCTCATCCGCGACTTGGCAAACGGGGACGAATATCTTCTCCATCCTGGCACTGCCCTGCCCAAGTTGGAGCAGTATGCCGACGACAAGACCGTGCTGGAGCGTCTGGAGAAAATCAAGCGCGCCAACAAGCAGGCGTTCGCCAAGTGGATTAAGCGCGAGCAAGGTCTGGTGCTCAACCCCGATGCCATCTTCGATGTACAGGTGAAGCGTCTGCACGAGTACAAGCGTCAGTTGCTCAATGTCATGCACATTATCCACCTGTATCTGAGCCTGAAGGACAATCCCAACATGGAGATGCGTCCCCACACCTTCCTGTTTGGTGCCAAGGCCGCCCCTGGCTACTTCGTTGCCAAGCGCATTATCCGTCTCATCAACTCCATGGCAGACCACATCAACAACGACCCCGTCTGCAAGGGCAAGTTGCAGGTGTTCTTCTTGGAGAACTACCGCGTGTCTATGGCTGAGATGCTGATGCCTGCGAGCGAGGTCAGCCAGCAAATCTCTACCGCTGGTAAGGAAGCAAGCGGTACGGGTAACATGAAGTTTATGATGAACGGCGCACTCACCGTCGGTACTTTGGACGGCGCAAATGTCGAGATGCACGAAGTACTCGGTGACGACAATATGTTCCTCTTTGGTCTGAAGACCCCCGAGGTCGCTGAGATGCGTGATGCAGGCTACAACCCCTACCGTCTGTACAGCCGTGACCCCGCTCTGCACCGCGTACTGGACCAGATGAGCAACGGCTTCCGCGACGGCGAACGCTATGACGACTTGGTTGAGCGTCTGCTGTTCGGCAAGAATTGCCCCCCCGACGAGTATATGCTGTTGGCCGACTTCGCCTCCTACTGCGGCGCCGAGCGTCGCATGGTCGAGGCATA
>JAZRID010000356.1:0-6087 GCA_045645125.1 Oscillospiraceae bacterium
CCAAGAGCGAACTGTTAGAAGCAGGATTAGCCGTCCAAAATAAAAACGGCGGTCTGTACGACAAGTTCCGCAACCGCCTGATGTTCCCCGTCATTGATGTGCGTGGGGATGTGGTCGCCTTTGGTGGCCGTGTGTTGGACAAGTCCGAGCCGAAGTATCTCAACACACAGGAAACGGTTATCTACAGCAAACGGCGCAATCTGTACGGCATCAATCTCGCCAAAAAGAGCAAACGCCCGAATATCATCTTGTGCGAGGGCAATATTGATGTCATTACCTTGCACCAAGCAGGCTTCGACAATGCGGTTGCCTCGATGGGCACGGCATTGACCACCGAGCAGACGCGGTTGCTCAGTCGGTTTACCAAAGAATTGATTCTCTGCTACGACAACGACACCGCAGGCCAACTGGCGACCCAGAAAGCCATTGCCCTGCTCGAAAACAGTGAATTTTCCGTGCGTGTCATACAGCTCCCCAAACAGTTGAAAGATGGGCAATATGTCAAACAGGATGTGGACGACTTCATCAAGCACTACGGCGCGGCGGCGTTCGAGAATATCCTGCACGGCAGTGAAAATCAGATGGATTTCCGCATGGATGCCATCGCCACCAAGCACGACCTCACCACAGGCGAGGGAAAAATCGCCTATGCCGCCGAGGTAAGTACCCTCCTCGCATCCGTCGCCAATGCGGTCGAGCGTGAAGTCTATGCAGGCCGTGCCGCCGAGAAAGCTGGTATTTCACAGGACGCGATATTGTTGGAAATCAAACGCGCGCGCAACCGCAAGAAAGGCGCGGAGCGACAGGCGATGACCAAGGAAACGCTCAATGTCCATGCCACCTACCAGCCGAGAACCAGCACCATCCGCTACGACGATATGCGGTCTGCGATGGCGGAGGAAGGTATCTTGCGGTTGCTGTTTCTGGACATCTCCCTGCTGAAACAGTGCAACACACTACAGGCGGACGCATTTAGCGTGCCACTGTTGGGTAAGATATATACCCTCCTGTGCCAGTCGTGGCAGAATGGGAGTGTTCTCTCCCCTGCCGCCTTGCAGGAGCATTTGAACATCGAGGAGATGTCGCATCTGACGACACTGTTGCAAAAACCAGAGTCACTGGCGGAAGCACCGCGCTCCCTGCCTGACTACATACAAGTCATTCGGGAATCTGCACGGCAGAGGAATCGGTCGTCCGATGTCGACCCACTGACAATCGCTATGGATAAATCAAAAGATAAAAAGGGTTATGGAGGAAAGCATCATGGCTAAAAAGAAGGAAGAAGTAACGCTCAACGCACCCAAGGGTACCGAGGGCGATAAGAAGTATGCAAGACTGCCCGACAAATTGGTGGCTGGTCTGCCTGCCGCCGCGCTGTTGCTGGCAAACGAGCGCATCATGGACCTGTTCGCACGCGGTAAGAAGCGCGGTAAGCTGGACAGTGCCGAGATGATGTTGCTCGACGAGTTCGATTTGGACAACGAGCAGATGGAAAAGGTGTACGACAGCCTCGAAGCCCTGTCCATCGAGGTGGGCAACGAGGAGGATTTGCTCCACGACCTCCCCGACGACTTGGAACCCGATATGGATGAAATCAACGGTCTGGAGGCGGAGGAGCTGGTTGACCCCAACTCTCTGGTGGACAACTTCTCCATCGACGACCCTGTTCGTATGTACCTGAAAGAAATTGGTAAGGTTCCCCTGCTCAACCCCGACGAGGAAACCGAGCTGGCACAGGTGATGAGCGCAGGTCTGCTCGCCGCCGAGCAGTTGGAGAGCATGGACCAGGAGGCAATGCCCGAAGATGAGTTGCGCCAGATGAAGAAGCTCATCAAGCAGGGCGAGCGCGCCAAGCAGAAGTTGGCAGAAGCCAACCTGCGTCTGGTCGTTTCCATTGCAAAACGCTATGTTGGTCGCGGTATGCTGTTCCTCGACCTGATTCAGGAGGGCAATCTGGGTCTGATTAAGGCGGTCGAGAAGTTCGACTACACCAAGGGCTATAAGTTCTCCACCTATGCGACTTGGTGGATTCGTCAGGCCATCACCCGTGCGATTGCCGACCAGGCGCGCACCATCCGTATCCCTGTGCATATGGTCGAAACCATCAACAAGGTCATCCGTGTGTCCCGTCAGCTGTTGCAGGAGCTGGGCCACGACCCCACGCCCGAGGAAATCTCCGCCGAGATGAATATGTCCGTAGACAAGGTGCGTGAAATTCTGAAGATTGCACAGGAGCCTGTCAGCTTGGAAACCCCCATCGGCGAGGAGGAGGACAGCCATCTGGGCGACTTCATCGAGGACAGCAAGGTGGCAGAGCCGAGCGAGGCCGCCAGTTTCACCCTGCTCAAGGAGCAGTTGGTGGATGTCCTCTCCACCCTCACCCCACGGGAGGAAAAGGTGCTGAAACTGCGGTTCGGCATCGAGGACGGCCGTACCCGTACCCTCGAGGAAGTGGGTAAGGAGTTCAATGTCACCCGTGAGCGCATCCGTCAGATTGAGGCAAAGGCACTGCGTAAGTTGCGCCATCCCAGCCGTAGCAAGAAGCTCAAGGATTTTCTCATCTAAGAAGGAGGAATCTGTTCGATGTCCATTCGCCTCAACCGCAAGAAACTGCTGTGTATCAGTTTTTTTCTCTGCTGTGTGTTGCCTGCCTGCTTCGGTTGGTTTGCATACGAGGACACAAGCTGGCGCGGACTTTCCCTCTTGGAATTACCCCTCTTAGTGAGTACCACCTTATTCGGCTTCGCGCTGATGTTTGAGCGTCCGCGCTATCTCCTCCCCCTCGGCATTTTCTCCCATGTTCTGTTGCTCGGGTTTTTCTGCCACTGCTTTGTGGCGTTCCCTGTCACCGCAGGGCTTGCCACGGCGCACGACCTGTCGCTCAGTCTGGCACTGGCGCGCCCGACTTTCTGGGTGGGCAGTGCGCTCCTGTTGGCGCATTTGACCCTGTTCACCACGACAGAGATTGCGGTGCAGAAGTTGGCACAGCAGTCGGCAACGCAGAAGCCCAAAAACGCGTAACAATAAGAAAGAGGGGTGTCGCACCGTGTGACACCCCCTTTTTGTGAAATTTTATCCAAATTGCATGAGATTTTGCTTGACGAACGCAAGAAACTGTGCTATCATATCTTTGTTCTTTCGAGTATTTATATTGTTATGCTAGTGTAGCTCAGCCGGTAGAGCAGCTGATTCGTAATCAGCAGGTCGCGTGTTCGAGTCACGTCACTAGCTCCACGGCCACACCCTCGCGGTGTGGTCTTTTTTTATTTTCGACCGCCCACAAAAAAAGCCTCCCCTTGTGTAAGGGGAGGTTGTTCCATTTCATAAATTGGAATTGACAGCTATCAATACCGCTCTGCATGGCGAACCGTCCGCACCCGATAAATTCAGCGGCGCAGCACTTAAAAAATAGACACCTTCCGAAACCTCTGCCAAACGAATCCCTTCCAACAGGACAACATTGGCACCCAAAAGTACCTGATGCACGGCCATCGGCGCATCTTCTGGTCCAACCGTCTGCGATTCATTGCCCAGAAGCAAGA
This sequence comes from Oscillospiraceae bacterium, assembly GCA_045645125.1. Taxonomy (GTDB): domain Bacteria; phylum Bacillota; class Clostridia; order Oscillospirales; family Oscillospiraceae; genus Pelethomonas. Next base: position 3,543 of record JAZRID010000356.1, read on the forward strand.
TGCCTGCGGCGGCAAATACCTTCGCGGCTTCTTGAGAAACTTCTGCAACACCCTTAATCAACACTCTCTTTGCCGCTTCTGGGTTCTGTTCTTTCGCTTTTTCCATGATTTCTACGGCATCATCGCCAGAAACGACCCCATGATGTTCTGCGACATACGCCATTCCCACAAACGACGCTAAGCTGAGCGCATCCACCGTTTTTCCGTCTTTCAGAAAATGAAATGGCGCATCGATATGTGTGCCGTTGTGCGCGCACATACGAAATGCCGTCAGATGATACAAGTCGCCGTTTTCCATGGAGCGAAGCACCGTTTTTTCGGGTGTCGGGTCGCCGGGATAGACTTGACAACTAAAAACCTCTTGCGAAATATCATAGATTTTCATGGCGTATTCTCCACTACCCTTTCAATGTTCTTCTGCTCCGTACACTTGTGTGGATTGCTTCGGCAAAAATGCACAAATGCGGGCGCGCGATAGAAGCAATTGTCCCAAAGCAACCTACACAAATGCACGGTTACATATCAAATCTTCCCCACTCACCTTGCCATCATGTGTTGGAAAAGATGTCAGATATGCTCATTCCGCAGTGCGAACCCCCATGGGCAAGTATGGGTACTTTATGTTCGCACGCGCTATGGTGGGGACAGACCTCCCACCACAATTGTTTGCTTATTTCTTGTAGTTTGTTTTTGTTCTTCGCTAATTTGATAGATTATTGGTGAAATGTTGTGAAAATCGTTCTGTATATTCTATGTTATGCGATAGGTTCTCGGTGGGCTTCCGCCCAGCGGAGTTTTGCTTTATAACAGTTGCGCGCGTTGGTCGCACTGCGGTAGCCAACGCCCTGTGCATCGTCGAGAATGGTATTGGTCTTGGTGTTTTTGATGACATAGCGTGGGTCATTGTGCCGTGTCAGTTCTCTGCTGAACACAACGACGATTTCGGGTCTGTCTGGCAGGATACCGACCTCTTTTTTGCGCCGTTTCTTCCCTGCCGATGCTTTCCCCTTGTTCTTGTCCTTTTTTACGGTATCGGGGACACCGCTCCGCCGAGGGATACAGGCGCAGTTTCATGGAATAGGTCGGAATTTTCTGTTTTGTCATTGCACGCATCTGCACCCCTCCTCCGCTGTAGTATGTCGTAGTGTGTCTATTCTACACGCTACCGCAATAAAAGTCAACATCGATTGCGCCCGACTTACCATACGCGCGGCGCGATACATAGGAGCGTGAGATACCATACGCAGTGGCAAGTTCGCGCTGTGTGCGTGGCTTGTTGCCGTCTAACCCATACCGTCGGCGAATAATATCCGCCTCGCGCTCACTCAAACATTCTTCCACCAACGCACGCACCCGAATATGACTTTCACGCTCCTCCAAGTCATCGAGCATCGTGTCCTCTACCCCAACGATATCCATCAAAAATAAGCTGTTGCCCTCTTTGTCAGTTTCCAGTGTGTCCGACAGCGATACCTCCCCCTGTAGCTTCTTCTGGCTCCGAAAAAACATGAGGATTTCATTCTCAATACACCGCGCGGCATAAGTCGCCAGACGCACATTTTTATCGGCACGGTAACTGGAGATGCCCTTAATCAGCCCGATGGTTCCAATCGAAATGAGGTCGTCTTGGTCCACACTCGGATTGTAATACTTCTTGATGATGTGTGCCACGAGGCGCATATTGTGTTCCACCAACTTATTCCGCGCCTCAATATCCCCTTGGGCAAAGCGTTGTAGATATTCCTGCTCCTCCTCCGCACGCAGTGGCCGTGGAAACGACCCACTATTCCCTGCTAAGTGCAGAGAAAAAAATAAACTGCTCCGTAGTAGCAACATAACTGTTGACAGCATAGAAACACCCCTTTCGCTCCACCCTATGTGGCGCAGGAATGTCCCTATGCTGTCATTTATGCTTCCTTAACGGAACAGCCTTCTTAAATAGTAATCCGACAAAAGTTCAAATACGGGGAAAGCGAAGTCATAGAAGAAGAATGTCAGATTCCCCATCGTGAGGAGCAACACTGCCATCCATACTTCCATCGCCTCTGGGACAAAGAAGGTCAGTATGACAGCCTCCAGTGCCACGATAATCGCATTAAACGCGAGCAATTTGAGGACAAACCGTGGTAGTTTGGGAATTTTTTGCAGTTTGGGGCGCAGAATCGGATACCAGCCAAACAGGAACGCAAACATCAGATTCTGTTCAATATTCGGCACTAGCATCGCACACAGCAGACTGATGACAATCCAGAGCATCGTCTGATACTTTACCCCGTAGTGCTTTCCGATGGGCAGTAAGCACCACCCCACAAACATGGGTGCTACATAAGTACCCAGTCCCAGAACCGAGCCCAACAGCATGAGTACCACGCCCACCGCCGCGGTCATCGCACAAATCGCTACGCGTCGGGATTGCTGTTTCATATCCGATTAGGCTTCGACAAATGCCTTCAGCTTCTCGGTGTCCAGTCCCTCACAGGACAGCAGGAACGGTGCCAACTCCTTGGCGATAGTCAGCACACCGCCCTCGGCATCGGACTCGATG
>JAZRID010000357.1:0-5568 GCA_045645125.1 Oscillospiraceae bacterium
GCCAGAAAACATTTCTAACATTGTAATCATTTCCCTATTTATAGGCATTGGTGCATTGGCAATAGGCAGTATCATTGTGAGAACAATCAAAAACTGATATGCTCCCATAAAGACCGTCAAGGCTGTAGTCATCGATAAAAACAAAATAGAAACTTTCTCTAAGTATTCTGGAAATGGCAAAACCGAGAAGTATGTGATTGTTTTCTCCATAAATGGCAAGAAAAAAACCTTTTATGTTTCTCAGTTCTCGTATAATGGCTACCGCATTAACGAGAAAGGTACGCTCAAATACAAGGGCGATAAGCTGATTGCCTTTAAGTAAATTCCAATTTGTCGAGCAGTTATATTTTGTGAACACACCTCCCTCCGTTATTTTGACGGGGGGAGATGTGTTACATCCTAAATCAGTCTAAAAGGTAAAAGGGAGGAAAATCGACAGAACCCCTTCTATCAGCGCACTTGACAGATTTACCCTCTATTGGGTATACTTCTATCTGATATTTTCTGCGAAATCAGGTGATGCTATGACAAATTATTTTGCACTCCGTCTGCCAGAGGATGAAATCCGCGCCATTAGCAGTCTTGGCTTGGCACATCTGGGCGACGGTGTTTACGAGCTGTTGGTGCGCGCCTACCTCTGCCAACAGGGAAAAGCCACAGGCAAGGGACTGCACCGTGCGGCAGTCGAACTGGTCAAAGCCCCAGCACAGGCGGCACGCGCCGACAAAATCATGCCCCTGTTGACCGCCGAAGAACTGGCGGTTTTCAAGCGTGGGCGCAACGCCAATGTAAACTCTATCCCAGCACGCGCCAGTCGTTCCGACTATCTCAAGGCGACGGCACTGGAATGTCTGTTGGGCTATCTCTACTTACACGGTGCGACCGAACGCATCAACGAGCTGTTCTATGCCATGATGAAGGAGGAGCAAGATGCCACTTGATGCTGTCTGTCTAACGGGTGTTGTCCGTGAGTTACAGAACGAACTGGTCGGACTACGCATTGAAAAAATCCAACAGCCCTCGCGCGACCAAGTGATTTTAACCCTGCGTGGCAATCGAAAATTACTGCTGTGCGCCTCCGCCACACAGCCACGCATCCATCTGACCACCATGCTCCGTGAAAATCCTGCGGTCGCCCCCATGTTCTGTATGCTACTGCGAAAGCACCTGGGCAGTGGACGCATTGCCGCCATCGAACAACCGTCCTTAGAGCGCGTAGTGCGTATCACCATCGACATGGTGGACGAGATGGGCGAAGTCGGACAACGCAAGCTCATTTTGGAGTGCATGGGTCGCCACTCCAACTTGATTCTGTTGGACGGCGAGGGGCGCATTATCGACTGTCTGCGCCGTGTGGACATGGAGATGAGCGAGAAACGACAGGTGTTGCCCGGTCTGTTCTACCACCTCCCCCCTGCCCAAGAAAAACGAAATCCCCTCGCCATCGACCGCGAAGAATTTTATGCGCTCTGGCACACCGCCCCCTACGAGCAGGAGGTCAGCGAGTTCCTTTTGCACAACTTCTTCGGTCTGTCCCCACTGGTCTGCCGTGAATTGGTGTACCAGAGCTGTGGCGAAGATGCACGCATTTCCTCCCCTGCCTGCCGTGAACAAATCACGGAGCGTTTCTTCCAGTGGCAGGATGCCGTGCAGACGCAGAGCTTCACCCCCTATCTTCTGTCACGCGACAACAAACCACAGGATTTCTCCTATCTGCCTATCACGCAGTACGGCGCAGAAACCGAGGGCGCACCGTGGGAGGCATTCTCCACTATGTTGGATGCCTTCTACGAAACACGCGAGCGCATCGAGCGTGTGCGCCAAAAGGGACAGGATTTACAACGCTGTGCCAGTGCCGCACGCGACCGTATCCGCCGTAAACTTGCCTTGCAGGAAAAAGAATACGCGCAGACGCTCGACCGCGACCATCTGCGTATCTGTGGGGAACTGATTACCGCCAATCTCTACCGCATGGAGCGCGGTATGACGGTGTTACGGGCGCAGAATTACTACGAAGCCGACTGCCCCGACATTGATATTGCACTCGACCCCCTCCTCTCTCCGCAGAAAAATGCCGAGCGGTATTTTAAGCTGTACAACAAAGCAAAAGCCGCGCAAGTTCACTTGACGGAGCAGATGGAACTGGCACGGCGGGAACGCGAGTGGTTGGAGAGCGTGCTGGACGAACTGAGCCGTGCAGAGATGGAGCAAGATTTTAATGATATCCGCAACGAACTGCGCGACGCTGGGTACTTCAAAAGTCGCACCACTGGCAAGAAAGAGCCAAAACGCACCGTGGCGCGTCCCCGTGTGTTCCGTTCCAGTGGTGGATTCCGTATCCTTGTCGGACGCAGTAACACGCAGAACGACCAGCTGACCAAGGATGCCTTCAAATCCGACTACTGGTTCCACACCCAGCGCATCCACGGCTCCCATGTGATTCTACAGGCCGAGGGACAGAAACCCGATGCACAGTCCATGACCGAGGCGGCGATGTTGGCGGCATGGTTCTCACAGGGACGCGAGAGTGGACAGGTCGCCGTGGACTACACCCAGATTCGCTATGTGAAAAAGCCGACAGGGGCACGCCCCGGTATGGTGGTATACGACCCCTACAAAACGGCGTATGTCACCCCCGACGAGAATCTCGTCAAACAATTGATGGTGTAACCTATTCAATCTGAAAACAAGAACGGGGCTGTCCTACTGAACAGTCCCGTTTACGATTTGGTTATTCGGTAAAATGTGTGTGGTTGAAGATGTGTTCCTCACAGTAACAGTGGTAGCCAGAACACTTCGAGCAGTAGCGGAATTGCAGATTGGGGTACTCCGTATCGGTCTTTCCGCAGACTGTACATTTATGATTATACCCACGCTGTTTCTGCTGTTCGCGCACCGCCTGTCGGAACTGAATCGCCTCTGGGCGATGCCGTGCGCGCTGGGTTTCGATACGGCGGTGCAGTGCAGGCGAAAAGAACACAAACAGATTCATCAGGGCGATAATCGGCATCATCGCCGCGCCCAACTGCCCAGCGAGGAGCGAGGTAATGACGACCAACCCATACAGGCCAGCCTCAATCCATGCCAACCATTTCATCTTGATGGGGATGATGAAGAACACACGCACCATCGCTTCCCCGTTATAGATGGCAAAGGCAAAGAACATCGCGGAGTTGATATAGGCGGCACCTGCGATATACAGGGGAATCCCGTCCACCAGATAGACGACAATCGCGCCCAGTGCGGTCAACAGCACACCACTGAAGTAGTAGACGGTAAATTTTGTACTGCCCCATATCTGTTCCAACGAGCTACCAATCCAGTAGTAGAACATACAGGAGATAAGCAAAAAGACACCGCCCTCGGAGGGGAATAAAAAGTAGGTAAAGATGCGCCAGATTTCGCCGCGCAACACGGCGGAGGGTTCCAGTGCGAGAAAGGACAGTGTACCGTATCCCGCAAACATTTGCAGGAAATACAGGACAACATTCGCACCGATGATGTAGCGTATCAGCCCTGGGATACCTAAATTGGGGTGCAATGCACAAAAGCGGTCAATGGCATGGTTCAATTTTTTCAAAACAGATTCCTCCTGTACCGTGGTTTCGTGTGTGTATTGTACTCCATTTATAGGAAAAAGTCATCAAAAATCTATGAATTTTCTAAAATTCACTGGGGAAACGGAAAATCCACAGACCTGTCCCTGTTCTTTTTTAGAAAAAGCGGTTGTAACAGCGAGAATTTTGTGGTAAAGTAAAGTGAAAATGATTGTCGAGGTGTCGATTATGGATAATTGTATTTTTCGTAGTGCGCTGAATGGCTTTAACCGCCAAGATGTAACCGCATATATCGAGAGAACCCAGAAAGATGCGTCTGAGCGTGTGGCAGAGTTGGAAGAACAGATAGAAATGATGCGTAAATCCGAGGATGGACTGCGCCGTATGTTGGATGATTGTCAATTTGAGTCCGATGAATTGCGTAGACAGTTGGCGGAGCAGACAACCCAGCACGAGCGCGTCAAGGCGGAGATGGAAACCCAGTTGCAGGAAATGCGGAAAGAAATCGCCACCGCACACAAGGAGAAAGAAACCGTTGCCCAGTTGGAACTGGACGCACGCAAACGCGCCGAGGCACTGCTGGCGGAGCGTGGCGCACAGGCCGAGGAGCTTTTGGCACAGGCGCGTGGACAGGCACAGGCTCTACTGACCGCCGCCAATGAACGCGCCGAACAGATTGTCAACGAGGCATATCAGCGCGCCGAGTCGATTCGCGCTGAGGTGGAGAACCATGTCCGACGCACCAATACTTCCGTCGAGGAACTCGCCTCCTCTATCGAAACCATCGTCACCCATGTGAGCGCAGAGTTGCGGAAGATGGATGTCGCCGTCGCTCAACTGCCCATCAATTTCAACCATCTGCGCGACGGGATGCAAGAAGCGTTGGAGCAGTCAACATCGCTGTAGAAAAAGCGTGAAAAAATAAAAATTAGCTATTGACAAATCCATACTGCCGTGCTATACTCCATATTGTTCCGACGATATGTCGGTTATATGGGGGTATAGCTCAGCTGGGAGAGCGCTTGAATGGCATTCAAGAGGTCAGCGGTTCGATCCCGCTTATCTCCACCAGAAAGACTTGAAATCGAAAGGTTTCAGGTCTTTTTCTTTTTTTGTGAATGATCTATATGACACCTTGCGTTTTGAGTCGAAAATTGTATAATGAAGGTATCCAAAAAGAACGAGGGAATGACATATGGCAAGAACTTCTACCAAAGAAAACAAAACCATTTACCATAGAACCAGAGAAAGTCTGCATCTGACCCGTGAGGCAGCCGCCGAATTGATGGAAAGCATCTCCCCGGAGCGTATTGAAAAAATTGAAAATGAGCGTTCCCTCCCCCACCCGGACGAGGTACTGCTCATGGCAGATAAGTACAAACAGCCTAGCCTATGTAACTACTACTGCGCCAACCAGTGCCCCATCGGGCAGCAGTATGTCCCAGAAATTAAAAGCAAAGACTTGTCCCAGATTATCTTGGAAATGCTGGCTTCTCTCAACTCCATGAACAAACAGCGGGAGCGTCTCATTGAAATTACCGTGGATGGTAAGATTACCAATGATGAGATGGAGGATTTCATCTACATTCAGGAGGAGTTGGAGCGAATCTCTATTGCGGTAGAAACACTGCAACTGTGGTCAGAGCGAATGCTGGCTACTGGTGCCATTGATGCCGAACAGTATCGTGCTTACAAAAAGAAATAATTGACATCTTTCTTTTCCTCTGTAAAGCGCAAATTACCCCGTCTTATTTTGCTAATACAATCGTTTATTTCTATTTGTATCCGTTGTACAATATAACTGTAAACAGAAGAACGGTCTGATACTTCTGTATCGAACCGCAATCAGTAGCCATGTATGTAGAGAAAGGAGAAATAAAATGGAATATGTCATTGGTGCTGGTGTGATTCTCGTACTGTTGGTTATCCTTGTCTTAGTCGGCTATGTGAAGGCACCGCCAGATACGGCGTACATGATTTCTGGTTTCCGCAAGCCCCGTATCCTCATCGG
>JAZRID010000358.1:0-4481 GCA_045645125.1 Oscillospiraceae bacterium
CTATACCCGAGAAGGCAATCGCAGCATGAACGACACCCTCGCGGCGGCAGCAGCAGGCGCGGGTGGCATGAGTAGCTATGCCATGACCGCCGCACAGCAAGCGAACAACTACTATATGGCGCAGTTGGGCGACAAGATTCCAGAGTTGCATCAGCTGGCCTACGATATGTACCTGAACGATTTGAACCTCCAGCGGCAGGATATCGGTATGCTGATTGACAAGGACAACATAGACTACAACCGCTATCGCGACAGTGTGAGCGACTGGTACAACGACCGCAACTTTGGTTACGGTATGTACCGCGACCAGATGGGCGACTACCAGTGGGGGACGGAGTTCAACTACAGAGCAGGTAGAGACGCTATCGAGGACGCTTGGCGTGAAAAGGAATGGCAGTACGGCGTGAGCCGCGACCAGATTGAGGATGCTTGGCGAGAAAAAGAGTGGGACTACGGCGTTGGGCGCGACCAGATTGCAGACCAGCGGTACGACCAGGAGTGGCAGTACGGTCTTACCCGCGACCAAATCGAGGATGCTTGGCGTGAGAAAGAATGGGAGTATGAGACTGGCAGTGGTTACAATTGGAGCGGCGGGAACGATTCTGGTGGCGACCCAGAGAGCAGTCAGAAGTTCTGGGACAGTATTGATGCGCTTGGTATCGGTACGATGAGTGCCGGCTTTGTTCTGGAGATTGCCGAGTATGGCGGCATTATTGAAAATGCAGACGGTACCGTACAATGGGCACCTGGTTGGAACGCAGATAACTATGAGGAGAAATTGAGACAGGCGAAGAATCATTCTTTCTTGAATTTCCTCCCCTAACTTTCAGATACGAGGTGATTGCAAATGGCATTTTCCAGACTTCGCAGGGAAGCAGAAAAAGAGCAAGAAAAAAGGGGACAGGTGACAACACCTGTCTCCGCCTTCGGTAGGTTGGTACAGGAGGCGGCGAAGGAGCGAGGCACAGACATCGAGAGCTTTATGAAAAGTCGTATCGATCGCAACGCTATCAGCCATACCACCAACACACCCGAGTCGATTAGAGAACGGGCAATCGAGATTGCACTACAAACAGGGATTAAGGAAAAAGAACTGAATGCCAACATCAAGGAAACGAAGCGGAAGATTAACCAAGTCGGCTATCCCTACGGTGGCGGTGGCAGGAACAAAAGCGACAACAGTAAAAGCTCCAGCTACGGTGGTGGGCGCAACAAGAACGACAGTGGGGCGCACCGTGCCGCATACGCCGAGCTAATTGAACTGGAAAAAGAGCTGGAACACAGACAAAAACTGGCAGACTATTTTACCGACAGAAATAAGGACACTTTCTGGGGACAGGCCGAGTCCAATTTTGATGTGGGACAACTCACCGAACTTATCAACAAGGCGTACAGCAACTACCTGTGGAATCCGACAGAAGCCAATCGGGTATATGCCGAGCAGTTAGAGGAAACGCTTGCACAGTACCAACTACATAATCAGTCTGCGTTGGACGACAACGGTGCAGTGCTACCGTGGCTTACGCAGAGCGCGGCTAGTTATCTGCCCCAGCTGGGGAATCAGCTGAAAGCAGGTATCAGCGGTGCGGCACTGGGCGGTGTAGCTGGTGCAGGTGTCGGCTCCGTTGTTCCTGGTGTTGGTACTGGCGTGGGGGCACTCTGGGGTGCAAAAGCAGGCTACATGGGCGGTACAGGTGTCTATTCCTTCAACAATATGCGCGGTGCTGCATTCCGCGAACTTGTTAAGCTGGGTGTGGATGAGGAGACGGCACGCGCGGCGGCAACGGATGAGGCGGTTGTTTCCTCGCTGATTGAGATGGTAGACGCAGGGATTGACCTCGCTACGCTTGGTACGGCTAGAATTGCTAGCACCCCACTGCGTAAAGTTGCCAGAGCACTGGCTGCATACGGTATCAACATCGGGTCGGAAGGTCTGGAAGAAAGCGCACAGCAGGCGGTGTCCATCGCCAACAGGGACAGAGTATCCCAAAAAGAATACGACCCGAACAACGATGTATGGGGCAGGATGACTGGCTTGGGCTTTGATGCTGTCGGGACGGCAATTGATGCCCTTACTGGTGCGAATTCCGAAGCGGGCAAAGAGATTGCGGAAGCGGGCATGGAGGGTATGAAAATTGCGGCGATGTTCGGCGGTGCCAGTATGGTGGCGAACGGCGCAATCAACACCATGTCTGCCGTGGACACTGGCAAGCAGATTCAGAACGCTGACGATGAAGTCTTGCGGACCTTAATTACCGCAGGACGCTCTGCTGATTCTAAGACGGAGAGCTACAAGATTGCCACCAGTCTCCTGAAAAAGCAGAATACCGGTAAATCCATCAGCAATGCAGAGATTGGCTGGCTTGTGCAAGCACTCCAGAATAACGACATCCATGGACAGACGACACGCAACAACGCACAGACCGAGGAAGATGCGGTGCGTGAGATGGTTTCTGCGTGGGGAGATGGAAAGACCTATACTCTTGAGCAACTTGCACGGGAGCCTGTGGCTACGCGTGAGGAAGTTACGCAGAGCGATTCTGGGGTACTTACGGAACCAGTAAGGGAAACTGCCACGGAAAAAACGAACGCCGCGCAGGAGCAGTCTGAGCGCACAAAAATGACGGAACAGAGTACCGTTGCTACCAAAGAATACGGCAAACTGGGCGCAAAGGTATTTGAGCAGTATGTGACTACCGCGGAGGACCGCGAACAGGCGACGCGGATGTTTGACTCGGCATATAAACTCGGAGAGATGAACACGCCTCGTGACAAGGCTCTTCTCGAAAATAAGTTGCAGGAAAGCGCATACGAGGCAGGAAGGTTGGATGCTATCGCTAAAAAGCCCCAGACAGCGCAAAAAGCTGTTGAAAACAGTAGGGCACAGGAATATACTGGTGGCGAACAGAACACGCAGACCGCCACCAAGCCCAAGAAGGTCAACACCAAAAAGAGCGATTGGGCAGCACACGATGTACAGTGGGCGGTTCCTGGACAGAAAATGCCGATTGCCTACAGCACTACGGCAACCAGTGATACCATCAGCGTACTGGCGGACGAGAACCCCACGGCAACAATCAGCGAACTGCAAGGACTTATCCACTACAATCCAGAGGCGAAAAAGGTTCTTCAGCAGTACATTGATGCTGGGTACGGCAATCAGGTGGCAAACGAGTGGTTCAGCTACGACAAGTCGCACGGCTATACTGGAAGCGCAGTCGACAGCGGCGTAGCTGTGAACGCGAAGGAGGATGCAAACAATGGCGAAACAACCGTGGGAGAAGTATCTGACGAAGGACGAGTACTGGAGTCTGACATATCCAGGCAGGGTGATGGCGGATTATTGGACGAACTGGCTTCCGAAGACTTGCAAGAAGATGTACGCAGAAGGGACGCTGTATCAATATCTGAAGCAGACGGGCGAGAGCCTTCTGGAGTGGCAGGTGGAGATGATGCACAACGGACTGGCAGAGGACGGAGCCTGGGAAGTTATCAAGGAGCAGATTTACAGCCTGCCGCCAGAGAGGTAAGGGATGATACCAGCCTTGCCGAGAAAGAGCGAATTCTCCGAGAGGTCAAAGAGAAATATAGACTTACAGATGATGAAGTGTGGGCGGTCACAGAATACAAAACCGCTATGTCATATACGCTTAACGCGCGACTTCGAGACGGGCTGGAGCTGAATGAAATGCACGCAAGCGTTGTGACGCATCTCGATAGTGCTCTTGCGAAACTTCCTAAGATTGGAGGCACTCTTTACCGTACACTATCGTTTGATGATATGTTTGATGCAAAGGCAGAATATGACGCTTTCCTTTCTTCGCATCAAGAGGGAAAACCTGTTTTTTACGAAGCATATACATCCACTTCTGTCAAATCCGATGGACATCCTTTTGTTGATGGAGTGAAATACGGGGCAACGCTTGAAATTAAGGGATATGCACGAGATCTTAATGGTTTCGGTAATAACTTTGAGAGCGAAGCACTTTATGAACGACGTGCAGTATTCGTAGTTACTAAGGTTAAAACTGATCAAAACGGTTATCCGTATATCTTTATGGAGGAGGCTGCCGTATATGGAGCAGACATTCATCCCGAAGAACGCGGCGCAACAGTGCGCGACGTGCAAGAATCACATTCCGTACACAATAACATGCAAGGCGTTTCCGAAAGGGATTCCAATGGAAATCCTGTCGGGGAATTGGGATCACAGAGAGACATTCCCTGGAGACCAGGGAATTTTGTACGAACCAGAGAATCCAGAGAAGCCGATTCCGGCACTGCATCCGAAGAACAAAGTAGTGAGGTAACTGCGAAACGAGAATCCTCTGCCTTTAGGCATGGGGAGGGTCAAGTGACGGAGGTTATAAAGGATGGACAAGCAGGAGCTGACGAAACACTTCGCGGGAATCATCGCGGAGAACAGGGGCGGAAACCCACATGGGATTCGGTTTCCAGAATGCAGAAAGTGCAAGAAGTGG
>JAZRID010000359.1:0-9201 GCA_045645125.1 Oscillospiraceae bacterium
AACTGTGTCAAGGGCGGTGAGAAGATGAGCGAGGAGGACCAGAAGGCCGCTGGTCTGAACCAGTCCATGAACCATGTTGACTTCATGGTTGGTACCAAGGACCTCTCCATCATCGGCACGACCCACGATGGAAAGGAAATCCCTGTGTTCGTCGACGGCAACTTCGCTATCTAATCCTGACGAAAAAGCTCCCTCGGATAACCGAGGGAGTTTTTGCTTGTCATTGCTTTTTTAGACTGGATGGGGACATTCGCTGTTTTTGGGACAAAAATAGTGCCTGATGCAGAATCGACAACAGCTCCAACACACTGCGGAAATGCTCCTCATGGCGCGTTTCCAACCACAGAATACTGCCCTGCCAGTCGTTGTTGTGGCAGTACAGAATACGCAATTTGAAAGTAGCAATGGCTCCGTTGCGGAGAATTGCGCGTGGGTCGCGTGGCGTGCCGTTTGTGCAGTACGGCATACCGCATAAGAACTTGTCATTTTCCAAAATAAAGGTATCTATACTGTGGAAATGATACTCGTCCGCGAGGTCGTCGTAATAGTAGCGTCCCTGCCACCTGCCGTTTTCGACGGCATCCACACAGAGAACAATAAAAGAAGATGTTCTAGTCTGTTCCATAGCGTCACTCCGTTCTACTTTTGGAATCGTATTGCCAAGAGCATACCACAGCGCGGTTACAGAAACGGTCACATCTGTGAAATTCTGTTTCTGAAGCCGAAAAGTAACGGTTGACAGTATCGCGACAGAGTGATAAAATGGCACCACAAAACTGGCGAAGATGGGGATTGCCCTACAAGAAACCGACTAGAGAGGGAACACCGTGGCTGAAAGTGTTCCTGTGGCAGACTGTGGAACGCTGACCACCCCTGAGCCGCCCACCGAAACCCCTTGCAGGGGAGTAGACTGGGACGGGTCCTCCCGTTACAGAGGTCACAAGCGGCATCCCACAAGGATGCAAGCAGGGTGGAACCGTGGAGTGTACTTGTTGCGCTTCATCCCTGAACCTATCAGGGGTGAAGCGTGTTTTCTTTGCCCCGAATATGAAAGGAGAATGACCCCATGAGCGAAGAAAATCTGTACAGCTTTGAAAATCCAGAATATCGCAGTACCTATTGGCATACCTGCTCCCATATTCTGGCGCAGGCAATGAAGCGTCTGCACCCCGAAGTGAAACTGGCTATCGGTCCGAGCATCGACAACGGTTTCTACTATGACTTTGATACGCCTACCCCCTTTACCCCCGAAGATTTGGAAGCTCTCGAAGCCGAGATGCGGAAAATCTGCAAGGAGAAGCTGAAGTTGGAGCGTTTTGAACTGCCCCGTGAGGAGGCAATCCAGTATATGAAAGAGAAAGATGAGCCTTACAAGGTCGAACTGATTAACGACCTGCCAGAAGATGCCGTTATCTCTTTCTATAAGCAGGGCGAGTTTGTGGACCTGTGTGCTGGCCCCCATGTGGACAGCACGGGCCGTATTAAGGGCAATGCTATCAAACTGACCTCTGCTACTGGCGCATATTGGCGCGGTGACTCCAACCGTAAGATGTTGCAGCGTATCTACGGTGTGGCCTTCTCCAAGAAGGACGAGCTGGATGAGTATATTAAACAGCGTGAGGAAGCCCTGAAGCGCGACCACAACAAGCTCGGCCGTGAGTTGGAGTACTTTACCACAGTCGATGTCATCGGACAGGGTCTGCCTATCCTGTTGCCCAAGGGCGCGCGCACCATTCAGGTGTTGCAGCGTTGGGTCGAGGATACCGAGCAGAAGGCAGGCTACCTGTTGACCAAGACCCCCTTGATGGCAAAGCGTGACCTGTACCGTATCTCTGGTCACTGGGACCACTACCGCGACGGTATGTTTATTCTGGGCGATGCCGAGGACGAGAGCAAGGAATGTTTCGCTATGCGTCCCATGACTTGCCCCTTCCAGTATCAGGTGTATCTGAACCGCCAGCGTTCCTACCGTGACCTGCCCATGCGTCTGGGCGAAACTTCCACCCTGTTCCGTAACGAGGACAGCGGTGAGATGCACGGTCTGATTCGTGTCCGCCAGTTTACCATCTCTGAGGGCCATCTGGTCCTGCGTCCCGACCAGTTGCGCGAGGAGTTCAAGGGTTGCTTGGACTTGGCCAAGTATATGCTGGATACCGTGGGTATGCTGGATAATTGTACTTTCCGCTTCTCCCAGTGGGACCCTGCCAATACCGCAAAGTATGAGGGTACTGCCGAGCAGTGGAATGAGGCGCAGAAAGTCATGGGCGAGATTCTGGATGACCTGGGCGTGAAGTACGAGGTCGGTATTGACGAAGCCGCGTTCTATGGTCCCAAGCTGGATATTCAGTATAAGAATGTCTTTGGTAAGGAAGATACCATCGTTACCATCCAGATTGATATGCTGTTGGCAGAGAAGTTCGGTATGTACTATATCGACGAGAACGGCGAAAAGGCGATGCCCTATATCATCCACCGTACTTCCTTGGGTTGCTACGAGCGTACGCTCGCCTACCTCATCGAGGAGTACGCTGGTGCTCTGCCTACTTGGATGGCCCCCGAACAGGTGCGTTTCCTGCCTGTTACCGACCGTGCCGCCGACTACTGCGCCGAAAAGGCAAAGAGGTTGGAGAGCATGGGCCTGCGCGTCGAGGTGGACTACCGCAACGAGAAAATCGGTAAGAAAATCCGCGATGCACAGCTCGAAAAAATCCCCTATATGCTGGTTGTTGGCGACCGCGATATGGAGAACGGGACCGTTTCTCCCCGTCACCGTGCAGATGGTGATTTGGGTGCCATGCCTTTCGAGGACTTCGCTACTCTGATTAAGAGCGTTGTGGACAATAAAGAGAAGAAATAATGAAAAAGCCTACGCTTGTCGTAATGGCGGCTGGTATGAGCAGTCGTTACGGTAGCTTAAAGCAGATTGACCCTGTTGGCAACCATGGCCAGCTTATCATCGACTATTCCATCTATGATGCGGTTCGCGCTGGGTTTGAGCGCGTGGTGTTTATCATCAAGCGCGAGAATGAGGCGGATTTCCGCGCCGCCATCGGTGACCGTCTGGCGAACCATGTGCAGGTGGCGTATGCCTATCAGGACTTGACCGACCTGCCTGCGGGATTCACTGTCCCAGAGGGGCGCGTCAAGCCTTGGGGTACGACCCACGCGGTGCTCGCCGCCAGAGAGATTCTCGACGGCCCCTTTGCCGTTATCAATGCGGACGATTACTACGGCCCAGAGGCGTTCTGCCTGATTTATGAACACCTCTCCACCCATCCAGAGGGCGATGAGTACGCGATGGTGTCCTATCTGTTGGGAAAGACGGTTTCGGAGAACGGCGCAGTCACACGCGGTATCTGCCAGACCAATAACGAGGGCTATTTGCAGGGTATCGTGGAGCAGACTGGCATTGAGAAAGATGGCGATGGCGGTCGGATTACCACGGATGATGGCCAAACTACAACGCTCCCCGGTTCTACCGTGGTGTCCATGAACTTCTGGGGCTTCACAGGTGCATTTATTGACCATGCCAAGCGGATGTTCCCCCAGTTCTTGGAGCAGGCTCTCCAGACAGACGCGATGAAAGGGGAGTTCTATCTCCCCACCGCCATCGGTCAGCTGTTGGAGGAGAAGAAGGCACAGGTGAAGGTACTGAAAAGCAGTGAACAGTGGTTTGGTGTGACCTTCCAAGAGGACAAGCCAATGGTCGTGCAGTCCATTGCCAGACTGACGGCGGAGGGGGTATACCCCGATAACCTGTGGGGGAACTGACAACAGGGTGGCGGAACCAAGCTTTCCCTGTAAATTATGATGAAATTTTTGGAAAAGTTGTTTTTTCCCATTGTGTTTTTTCTGGGACTGTGGTATGCTGATACCGTTAATAGGTCCCACCAATTACCGAAAAGGAGTGATTTCTTATGGTTAGACTTATCATGAGCGAGTCCGGCGAGGGCAAGACTAAGCAGCTTCTGGATTTGATGAACACTGCAGCAGATACCGAGAGCGGTTGCATGGTGTGCATCGAGCCTAAGCGCAATATGAGCTTCAATCTGCGCCATCAGATTCGTTTGGTTGATGCATCTGAGTTTTCTATCGGCAGCTTCGAGGCTCTGCGTGGTTTCGTCAGCGGTCTGTATGCCGGCAATTACGATATCTCCCATGTGTTTATCGATAATCTGTGCAAGATTGCTCAGACCAACAGCGAGCAGGAAATCGGTGAGTTCCTGACTTGGCTGGACCACTTCACCTCTCCCCTGAACATGAAGGCAACCATCACCATCAGCGCATCCGCTGACTCTGCAACGGATGTTATGCGTAAGTACATGTAATCCAACTTGCAAAGAGGAACGGCGTGACCCGAAAGGTCACGCCGTTTTTTCTGTTTGTTATCCCATGTTGTAGTTGTTGATGCGCCAGACAATCGTTGCCATTTCAGCGCGGGTAATCTTGCTGGTTCCGTTGAAGTTTCCATTCTGGTCGCCCTCGATGATGCCAGCATCGTATAGAGAGAGGATATAGGGGGTGTATACACTAGTCATGGAAACATCCTTGAGAGGGGATTCTGTTCTCTCGGACTTGGGGAGCTTCATAGCGCGTGCCGCAATTTGTGCTACCATGTTACGACTAATCTGGTCGTCCAGACGGGACTCGGTGAGAACATTGCTAATTAACTGCTCGTCGATGGCCTTTTGCAGATAGCCACTAGCCCAGTGCTTGGTCGTGGGGTCCTGTGTCGGATAGCCGACAGCGAGCATAATGAGCTTGAGTGCCTGTGCGTAGGTTACATTTTGCTGAGGACGGTAGCTGAATACAGTCTTGCCGTCGACCTTTTCTTCAAAGCCGTCGATAACACCTTCCTCTGCCAAATCCATGACATAGGTGTAGAACCAATTGTCCTTCTTCACATCGGTGAAGCTCTTAGTATATACCACAACCGCGCTCTTACAGGTGAATACAACCTCACCCATGTACAGGAACTCGCCCTTATCATCACAGGCGATATAGCGCAGGGTATCGGTCAAGGTCTTGTTGCTCTTGTTGCTGACATAGGTGATATCGGCAATCTCACGGCTGAATTCGTTGCGCCAGTAGAAGGTGTAGTCCGAAATCGTGTCCGCCGTCAGAGCCTTATTGTTGGCCGTGCTGGTGTAGTCCACATAGAGTGCGCCGTTCTCGGGCACATCCAACAGCTTGATGGAGAATGCGCCGTCTGTTCTGCCAGTGACCGTCTGGTAGATAGTGCGGAAGTCGTCGGCAGGGAAGGGCTGGGCGGTTCCGTTGGTCATGGAGATGTCGATGTCAGCGACCGCGCCAGAGTTGACAAAGATGGACAACTCGCCACTCTCCTGTACATAGAAGCCACCAGAGGTCAGACCGTACATATCGAAGGGAATAACGAGTTGACCGCTAAACTTTCCAGCAGGGACAAAGGTGACACCGTCGATGATGTACTGGTCGTTGTGGCTGAGAACCAGATGGAGCAGGTCGGACTGGCGAAGCGGTGTGTTATTGTTGGATGCGGGGTTGTAATTGTAGTAGAAAGTACCCTCGGTGCTGTCGGGCAACTGCTTGAGATATAGCTGTTTGAGAATACCGTCAGGGTTCTTTTCCAACCAGAAATCGGCAAAATCGTCGCTGTTGAGGGAGATGGGCTCGCTATGCTCGGTGAAGTAGGCGACATCCAGAGAGCCCAACTCGCGCTCCACGATGATGGTCAGTGCACCAGGAAATACCTTGCCTTGGTCGTCGTAGGCGGAAAAGTTGACGGTGTAGACACCAGAGCCAGAGGTTTCGGGAATAAATTTAACATCACTTAGTTTATTTTGACCATTTTTTGCGTTAAAATAATACTTGTTACTGTCCACAATGAGCTGGCCTGCTTCGGTTTTAGGGGCAGACTCGAAGACGATATAGGACGGATAGCCAGTAGAACCATTGTAGATAGCCTGATGGAGCTGTTCCCAGACGGAAACGGTGGTGGTTGCGTTGGTGCTACCAAGCGTAAAGTTCGTATCCTTGTTGCCGACAATGGCACTGGCGGAAACCATGTCGCGCACACGAACCGTCACCATGCAGGAGGCGGTGATGTGCTTGCCGACAGAGCCACTCTTGGGCATGGCCATCACATAACAGGCATAGACCGTGTCGCCCTCCTTAGCGGTCACATTGGCAGGAAGCTGATAAGTTTCCCCTGTGCCGACCACCTTTCCCGTGCTGTCTGCCCAGCTGTAGGAGATGGTGTAGTTGCGTGTGATGTCCACACTGCCGACCATAATCGCAACTTTGCCCACAGAGAGCTGGGTTTGCAGGTCGTTCAGGTCAGCATACATCGTCACTTCGTTGTCCATGACGATAGTTGCCTGAGAGTAGTCGGCCGCCGCACATTTCGCACAGTACGCATTGACGAATACATGGGCTTCTTTATCGTTCTTGTACTCAGGGTGGTAGATGCAGTGTGCCGTATGGGTCAGTCCGTCCTCGTTGTCGTGGCAAATAGCATCGTGGTTGTTCGGGTCGATGTCCGTCTTTTCGAGGACGGACACCTTGTAGGCTTGGCACTTGCTGTTGACGCAGATGTACTCGATGACACCTTGCTCGTGGCAATTGGCTTGCTTGAGTACAATCTGGGTACAGACGGTTCCGCAGACCTCGCATTTGTCGTCATGTGTGGCATGAACGACAGGTACTGTAGGCAGAAGCAATGCCAAGGCCAATAGCATGGCAAGGATACTGCGCCGAACTGTTCTCTTCTTCATCTCATTTCCTCCTTATCATTTCATCGGTGGGATAGGATATCAGTACGATTATAGCATACCACCGCCAAAAAACTACTGTTTTTTTTGCAATTTATCCAAGATTTTTTTCTTCTTCCATTTTCATCTTTACAAACAGAAAACTTGGTGGTAGGATGAAACTGATACAGTATAAATATAAAAGGAGCGTACAGTCATGGCCTATTACTACAGCGAACCGTCCCACACTTTTAGCGAATATCTGTTGGTTCCCGGCTATACCTCTCCCGAGTGTATTCCCGCCAATGTTTCCCTCCGCACGCCCTTAATTAAGTACCGCAAGGGACAGGAAGATTGCCCCATCACTCTGAGTATTCCGTTGGTCTCTGCTATCATGCAGTCCGTGTCCAACGACACGCTGGCTGTCGCTCTGGCCAAGGAAGGCGGTATGTGCTTTATCTATGGCTCTCAGTCCATTGAGGACGAGGCTGCGATGGTCGCCCGTGTCAAGGGCCACAAGGCAGGATTTGTCGCCAGTGATTCCAACCTCGCACCCGATGCTACCTTGCAGGATGTGTTGGCACTGAAGGCACAGAAGGGACATTCCACCGTTGCCGTTACCTCCGATGGTACCGACCAGGGTAAGTTGGTGGGTATCGTGACGGGGCGTGATTACCGCGTGAGCCGTATGGACCCCAACACCCCTGTCCGTGAGTTTATGACCCCTCTGGAGCGTCTGGTGACGGCACCTGAGGGAACGACCCTGAAGGAAGCGAACGACATCATCTGGGACCATAAGCTGAACTCTCTGCCGATTCTGACCGAAGATGGCAGACTGAAGTATTTCGTGTTCCGCAAGGACTACGAACAGCACAAGTCCAACCCCAACGAGCTGTTGGACAGCCAGAAGCGTTACATGGTCGGTGCTGGTATTAACACCAAGGACTATGAAACCCGTGTGCCTGCACTGGTCAAGGCTGGTGCAGATGTCCTGTGCATTGACTCCAGCGAGGGTTACTCCTGCTGGCAGGCAAAGACAATCGCATTTATCCGCGAGCGTTACGGCGACAGCGTCAAGGTCGGTGCTGGTAATGTCGTTGACCGCGACGGCTTTATGTTCCTCGCAGAAGCTGGTGCAGATTTTATCAAGGTCGGTATCGGCGGCGGTTCTATCTGCATTACCCGTGAAACCAAGGGTATCGGCCGTGGTCAGGCTACCGCTATTATCGAGGTTGCCGCAGCTCGTGATGAGTATTTTGAAAAGACTGGTATCTATATCCCCATCTGCTCCGACGGTGGTATCGTCCACGACTACCACATGACCCTCGCGCTCGCAATGGGTGCTGACTTCATTATGCTCGGTCGTTACTTTGCTCGTTTCGACGAGAGCCCCACCAACAAAGTGTTTGTCAACGGTCAGTATATGAAGGAGTATTGGGGCGAAGGCTCCAACCGCGCTCGTAACTGGCAGCGTTACGACTTGGGTGGCACAGGCAACCTCGCATTCGAGGAGGGTGTTGACTCCTATGTTACCTATGCTGGCTCCCTGAAGGACAATGTCGCCAAGAGCTTGTATAAGGTAAAGTCCACCATGTGCAACTGCGGTGTGATTACGATTCCTGATTTGCAGAAGAATGCGCGCTTGACGCTGGTTTCCGCTACCTCCATTATCGAGGGTGGCTACCACGATGTTGTCCTCAAGACCCACGGCGCATCCAATCAGCACAACTAATGTAGTTCATGTAGCAAAACCTCCGGCTTTGCCGGAGGTTTTGACACAAATTCAAACAGGAAAGAAGAATGGAAATGACAAAGGTTAGCGTTATCTCGGGCTTCCTCGGCGCAGGAAAGACCACTTTCATCAAAAAACTGCTCGCAGAAGCGTTGCAAGGTGAAAAAGTCGTTCTCATCGAAAATGAGTTCGGAGAAATCGGCATTGACAGCGGTTTCTTGCAGGAGGCTGGTGTCGAAATCTCCGAGATGAATTCTGGTTGTATCTGCTGTTCTCTAGTCGGTGACTTCGGAGAGGCACTGAAGAAAGTTATGGAGCAGTTCCAGCCTGACCGTATTATCATTGAGCCGTCTGGCGTGGGCAAACTCAGCGATGTGGTCAAGGCGGTGGAGGATGTTATTAAAGAAATCCACACGATGGAGTTGGTGAGTGCCGTTACCGTTGCCGATGCGACCAAGTGCAAGGTGTATCTGAAGAACTTCGGTGAGTTTTATGAGAATCAGGTGCAGCATGCCGGTGCTATTGTCATGAGCCGCACCCAGAAGCTCTCCGAGGAAAAGCTGACGGCTGCGGTGGCGCTGCTGGGTGAGCACAACGAAACGGCGGCTATTGTTACCACCCCCTGGGACGAGCTGACCGGCGCACAGCTTCTTGCTGCTATGGAACAGGGCAATACCCTTGCCGCTGATCTGCTGGCAGAGGAGGTGTGCCCCACCTGCGGCGGCCACCACCACGGTG
>JAZRID010000360.1:0-9216 GCA_045645125.1 Oscillospiraceae bacterium
GCTTGGAAGTCCTTAAACTCCTTACTGGGCACACGGTACTGGTTGGTGTAGTATCCCTGGTCAACGATGTACTCGGGGCGGAACTTGTAGCCAACCTCGCGCTCAAACTGCTCGAGGATATAAGGAGAAACGGAGGCGGAATAGCCGTACCAGTCCACATACTTCTCGCGCTTGAGTTCGTCGAACATCAGGGTAAACTGATGGAAGAAAGTGGTATAGCGGATAACATTGACATACGGATGCTCTGCGATAAACTTCCGCAGACGCTCCATCGTAAACTTGTGGGTCTTAGGCTGACGAACATCAAAAGTAATCTGATGCTCGAAGTTCTGCCAGTTGTTGGTGACGGCATTGTACATATGGACAGGGTCCCAGATGAGGTAGGCGAGGAATGCCACGGTGTACTCGTGGAATGCCTTGGGTTCGGCAATCACCACACAGCCAGTTTCGGCATTGTAGTCCCATGCCTCGGGTGCGATAGGCTCGCCAGTGGTGCGGTCCACCACTTCCCACCAACGCTTGATATCGTCACGGGTATTGACCTCCATCAACTCGGGGGAGATACCTTTCATCAGAGGAATCTCCAATGCACCACCTGTTGCGGTATAGAAACCAGTCATAATGTAGCACTGCTGAACCTCGTCGGGGTTTGCCTTCGCCCATGCGTTATCCTTACGGGTGGTATAATAAGTAGAATAAATCTTCGCATTCTGTCCCTGCAATTCTGCGGGGAAATCCGTACCATCGCAGTCACGGATGGCATCTGCTCCCCAACGCTTCATAATCTCCAGCGTTTCGGGGACAACATCCAAATCCGTCGGGATGGTAACACGACCAACTTTTTTCAGTTCACTCATTTTTGCCAGTTCTCCTTTGTCAGTTACTTATTATATGCGGCATTGTAGACGAACAGTGTTGTGAGCAGGCAGATAATCCCCAGAATCATCAAGCCGAGACCCTCCAGCTTGCCCGTCATTTTCCAGCCCACAAAGGTCAGCACCAGACCGACCACAAACAACACCGTCATAATGATGGCACGCAATTTTGCATGGTCTTTCCAAAAATTCATCGCGGTTCACCTTATCCTTTCAAGCCGCCCACGGTCATACCTTGGGTAAGGTTCTTCTGTACGCAGATATAGAGAATCAAAGTCGGCAACATGACCAGCACCAGACCTGCGTACATCGGTCCGTAGTTGGCGGCAGATTGCTGGGCCTGCATCAGATTGAGCAGACCGACAGGCAGTGTCTTTGCACTGTCGAGAGAGGTCATCAGCGTCATGGAGATAATGTACTCATTCCAGAACGACAGGAAGTTAAAGAGAATGACAGTGATAATCGAGGGCTTTGCCATCGGGAAAATAATCTGCACCATCGTCTTGAAGTAGCTCGCACCGTCAATATAGGCGGCCTCCTCAAAGTCATGGGGCAAGGTGGCAAAGTAGCTGGAGAGCAGATAGATGGTAAATGGCAGTGCGGTAGCCGCATACACCACGGCCAGCACCACGAGGTTATTGAGCAGGAAGCCCTCTCCGATGACCTTTTTCAGCCACACATCACCGTCGCGGAGCATCAGGAAGATGGGAACAACGATATAGTTGACATTGATAAACAGACCTGCCATAAACGCGGCGCTGAAGAACTTCTGGCCAAAGAACTTAAAACGGGACAGGCAGTAGGACGCAGGCAGTGCCACAACCAACAGCAACGCCAGAGAGAGTGCGGTGACGATGACGGAGTTCAGCATATACTCGCCCATCTTCGCCGTCTGCCATGCTTCGACAAAGTTCTGCCAGTAGAACCCGTGGGGCAAATTCCAAGGGTTTGCATAGAACTCAGAGTTCTCCTTGATGGAAGCCATAAACACCCACGCCACAGGCACGAGAATCATGGCGGCCAAGATACCGAGAACCAGATAGACAAAGACCTTATAGAGCTTCTCTCCGGAGGAAGTTATTTTTTTCTCATTCATAGCGATTCCTCCTTAGTATTCCAGTGTTTCGCGCTCGGTGACTTTGTTCACCAGGGCAGACAGCGCAAAGGAGAACAGGAAAATCACCACACCAATTGCCATACAGTAGCCGTACAGACCATTGTTTTTCTGGGCATACATATAGCCCAGCACTACCTCACTGGCACCGTTGGGACCGCCAGAGGTCATAGCCTTGACAAACAGAAACGCCATATTGATGGTGGAGATGATAAAGAAGGTCAATGTGGTGCGGATATTAGTCCAGATAAGCGGAATGGTAATCTGGAAAAACTGGGTCACACGGCCTGCGCCGTCCAAGCCAGCGGATTCATACAAATCGCCGGGCACTGCCGCCATCGAGGCCATATACATGACCATGTAGTAGCCAATCGCCTGCCAGACCATCGCAATGATGATACTGACCATGACCATCTTCTCACCTTTCCAGAGGATGCTGTTCTCTGGATTGGTAAACATCTCAATGATGGAGTTCAGCATACCATTCTCCGTCTGGTACACCGCGGAGAAGATACCAGAGATAACAACCACGGAGAGGATATTAGGGATATAGAATACAATACGGAAGAACCCCTGCCCTTTCAGCTTCTCTTTGGTTAAGATACCTGCAAAGACGAGGGCGAGGGACATGGTGACGACGGTGACGACGACAATCAACAGGAGCGTATTCTGCATGGAGCGAATAAAGGCGGCATCCTGTAGGAGCGTGGTAAAGTTTTTGAAGCCCACGAAAGTTTCCTGTGCCGAGAATGCACTGCGCTCAAAGAGGGACATACGGAACACATTGAAGGTCGGGACAATCATAAAGATGGTAAACAGCAATACAGCAGGGGCAACACAGCAGAACAGAAATAAGCTACGATTTTTATTTTTCTTCATCGGGTTGACCGCTCCTTTCTTTTTTATAGTGGTATCCGAAAAAAGAGGGACGGCAGCGGCAGCGACCGCTGCCATCCCTGGCAATCGCATCAGTAAATTGTAGGAGACGAGGAAATTAGCCCATCAGGTTCGCGCGCATCTGCTCGCTAGCGGAAACGATGTTAGCCTTGTACTCCTCGATGGTCAGAGTGCCAGCAACCAGAGAGTTGACAGGCTCGAAGAACACGGAGGTGTTGTCGATACCGGGGATTGCAGCATAAGCAGCAAAGTTACCCATAGCGGCCTTAGCACCGTTGTCGTAGATGGAGTAGAACATCACATTGTCGCCCTCGAGCATATCAGCGATACCGTTGACAGGCTGGATAGCGGGAGTGGGCTCACCGTCAGCGTTCTTGGCATTGGCGAAGATTTCGCAAGCCTTGTCAGAGTACAGGAAAGCGACGAACTGCTTAGCGGCATCGATGTTCTCAGCACCAGCAGGAATCCAAGCCTGCTCGAACCAGCAGTAGGAGTAACCTGCGCCACCCTCGGTGACAGCAGGCAGAGCGGTCATACCCCATGCGAACTCGTTGGTCAGAGTAGCCTCAGCGTCAGCCATCTCACCGACAATCCAAGTACCGTTGGGCATGAACAGAGCCTTGTTCTCCATGACCATCAGCTGGTTCTTGGTGAAGTCCTGATTGTTAGCCTGTGCAGGGGTAGCCTCGTGGGTGTAGGTAGCCAGCTTGTCCAGAATCTCGAACAGCTTGTCAGCCTCAGCGGTATCCCAGACACCCTCCTCGTAGTGGGTCACAGCGTCGAAGAACTCTGCACCACCGATGGAGTAAATCAGAGCGTACAGGAAAGCGTCATAGTAACCAGCGGTAGGATAGGTGAACAGAGCGATACCCTCAGCGGCGGCCTTGTCGCCCAGCTCCCACATCTCGTCCCAAGTGGTAGGAACCGTCCAGCCCTTTTCGGTGAACAGAGCGGTATTGTAGAACAGACCGCAGGGAGAGTAGAACATGGGGGCGAGGTAGGTCTTGCCATCGCCATAGGGGTTGGTCAGAGAAGTCTCGGTGAAGCCACCAGCAATCTTCTCGGAAACCTTCTTGGACTCACCGGGAACATTCATGGACAGAACATCGGTGATATCAGCGATAGCCTTGTCCTTGATGAACTGCTCGGTCAGACCAGCGGGACGGCCAGTAGCCAGATGCACGACATCGGGATACTCACCACCCTGCATAGAAGCGGAGATAACATCCTCCAGCTGGGGGTTGGTGGTCAAATCGACCTTGATGCCAGTTTCAGCGGTGAAGGCATCGCAGACATCCTTCCAAACCTGAGAACCGTAAGCGGTCTCGATTGCTGCGACCTTGATGGTCACATCCTTGTTGTTGTTTGCATCGCCGTTGTTGTTGCCAGCGTCAGTATTGCCGCCGTTGGTGTTGCCACCGCAAGCAACCAGAGCCATAGACATGGTGAGAGCCAGCAACAGTGCCAGAATCTTCTTCATTGCAAAATCCTCCTATGTAATTTTTGTTCGTTTACAGGCAAACTCCCTGTATCATACAGTATAACAGTTCCTATTTTTTTCTCAACTTGATAATTGTTTACTATTTTATAAATCTTGCTATCTCTTGCCTTTTGCGCCAATCCGCAATATAATACAAGAAAAACAATTTTACTGTAGAATCGTCAACAGGAGGGGTGCAAGATGAGCAACAGCAGATATGCGCTGAATTTTTCGGGAAAGATGGAGATACGCAGTACCGTCAAATTATTAAATGTCAGCAGTGCGAAATACGGCGGTGACTGGCACTCCATTCCACATACGCACCAGTATGCTGAATTATTCTATATTGCTGGGGGCGATGGACAATTTCAGATTGAGGATACGCGATACCCTGTCCGAAAAGACCAGATGGTGATTGTCAATCCCAATGTCATGCACACGGAAATCAGCTCCAAGACCCACCCATTAGAATATATCGTACTGGGCATTGAGGGGTTGGAGTTGGCTGTATCGGGTCAAACCGAACAGCGACATTACATTTTAGATTTTCACAACGACCCCGACATTGTATCGTGTATCCGTCAGATGATGAAAGAAACACAGGCAGGACTACCTGGATATGAGAGAATCTGCCAAGCCTATACTGAGATACTCCTGTTGCGTCTAATGCGAACCATCCATTTCCATGTGACTGCGGCCACCCCACTGGTCAGCCACCAGTGCGACACGGTCAAACGCTATATCGACACCAACTATAAAGAGTCGCTTAGTCTGGACGACCTTTCGCGTGTCGTACATATCAACAAATACTACCTTGCCCATGCCTTCAAAAACGAGTACGGCATCTCACCCATCAACTACATGATTTCACGACGCATTGAGGAAAGTCGCTACTTACTGCGAGAAACCGATATGTCCCTCTCCCAAATTGCACGGGTGCTGGGCTTCTCCTCCGCCAGTTACTTCTCACAAAGTTTTCGTCGCTCCGAGGGGATATCCCCTATCGAGTACCGTAAAACAAACCGCAAGCAGAAAGCAACCTCTGTTACAGATTAAGGCTGTGTATCGTCGGGGTTGAGCAATTTTTCAAACCTTTTTTCCATCTGCTGTTGCCACTCGGCTTGCAGTACCTCCCATGTTTTTCCTGTAGCGGTTTCCACGGTTTCAGGGAATAGGAATATCTCGGTCACGGTGTCCTCCCCATACAGGGTCAGTAGGTAGTGGGTAAAGGAATTGATAGCATTTCCTCCCTCGTAATAATCCAATTCATACGACTCCCAACTGAAGCAAAGCAAGTCATATGCGTCATAGTAGTCCTCCAGCGTCCCTTGATACTCTCGTCCCATACCATACTGGAACCCCTCTCCAAAAAGGTCATTATCCAGTAAAGGCCAATCAAATGTATGGCGCGCGTGTTGCGACTGTGCGCTTCCCAGTTCTGCAAAGGCCTGCTCCTGCCAAATAAAGGTCAAGTCACCGCTGAGGAGAAAATCAATATGGTGGAAGTATTCGTGCAAATAGGCATCTATCTGGGTGAGATATATTATCCCATCAAAGACAGGATTATTGTAAGTAGCATAGTAGTAATTGCCATTCGGCTTACTAAATCGCTCCATGGAACTTTCTTCGTTCAGCCAATTCATGACAACAAGGCCTGCTTCCTTCTCCAATTCAAAATGTGCGAGGGAGCGTGCAATTTCCTCGTTGATAATGTCTATGGTTGTGAAGATAGACGAATACTCCGCGAAATAGTCCCAACTATCGTCACCGCGTTCTTCCTGTCTAGCGCGGTAATAGTCGTCGTAGTCGTGGTCTATCAGATGTTGCACATAAGTCGTGCTAATTTTGAGGGGGATATATGCGCCGTAGTAGGCATAGCCATTCTCTTGGCGGTCAAAAATGACGGAGATTTCCTGTGCGTAAGCATCCACCAATGCGCGGAACGCATCCACCTGCTCGGTAACAGGCTTCGTCAGCGCGTCACTCAAATCAATTTTTTCAAACAGCTGATGGCTCAGTGCATAGCAGTTGCGCACCGTTTCCTCGGACGCATAGGTTGTCGTGAAACACGGATAGAGCAAATTCAGTGCATCGGGGTTTTCCGTAAAGAAAGTATCCAGTGTAGCCTGTTCCACTGCCTCGACGGTATCCGTCTGCCACCCCAGATGTTCGGCGATGGCATTGGCAACCGCATGAATATACCCGTAGTCGGTATAATCGCCCCACAGCGTTTGCAGGGTAATCAACACCTGCTGATAGCTGTTCACATGGGAGAGCGCAATATGCGCTCTTTTTTTGTCGCTCTCACTAAAGCTGTCGTCGGTGTTCATCGCAAAATAGTTCAGTTTCGCCGTTTCCACACCGCTATCCCTCAGAAATTGCAAGAGCGTTCTCTGTGCGTTGATAAATGCATCTGCCTGTTCGGTGTCCGCCGTGTCGCAGAAAAAAGTTCCATCATCAAGGGTAGGCGAAAGATATTCCGTCCACTGTTCCACCGTCCGCAGAGCAGGATGACCATACACACGCCCCAGTGTGGTGTACTCGTAACTCTCCGCAATCGGTGTAACAGATGCCAAATCGGAGGGATTTTCTTGACCGCACCCCACCACACAGGCGACCAACGCCATCGCAAGCAAGGCAAACAACCATCTCTTTTTCATACCATGTTCTCCTTTTTATGATTAGGAATGATTTCCTGCCGTCAGCATATGGTCTTTTCCTCGTTTTGTCTAGCAACTTTAAGTTGTCATTGGCAAAATTTGAGGAAAAATCGACGCAACTTTAAGTTGTCATCGCCCAAATCAAGCGAAAATCCGCGCAACTTTAAGTTTACATGGCCAAAATACGCGCACTTTAATAGAAACTGGTTCTCTTTTTAGCTATCTGGGAATACGGTTCGACCTCTGTACTCCTGCTGTAGTACCGCCACCATTTCTTCTGGCGATTCCTGACAACCATCTGCCAACCACATTTTTATAATGGCGTTTAGCCCATTTCTGAAAAATTCAATATGGTATCTGAGATTGCTGTCGATGTGTTCTTTCTCCGCTCGATTGCTATCGTATATGGAAACCAAATGCTTGTCCTCATAACACAGTTTGAAATAAGTCTTATAGAAAATTTGATTCTCCTTGATGTGCGTAAACATCCGCAATGCACCATTTTTCTCAGCATAGTAGTCGTAGTCAGCAAACAAATTCGTAAAGTCGGTTTCCAAGCGTTCTCTTGTCCTGTCAGCAAGGTCAAAGATATCCATGTAATTCGCATAGAAAGTACTTCGGTTCAGTCCCGTGATTTTGATAAGGTCAGAAACGGTAATTTCTTTCAGCTCACGAGTTTGCAAAAGTCTGATAAACGCTTTTTCGATTTTTTCCTGCGATTCTCTACGGCGTTTGTTATTTTTCACATTCATAGGTTCCCTCATTATTCCAACACTTGTCGATAATCTGATGATTGTTTTGCTGTGCCGAAAATACTATACTGTAACTGCAATAAAAACACAAGTGTTGGTTTAATGAAAGGGGTTTTTACATGAAAAAAAGTAGTTCTATTGCATTGATGATGGGAACAATCAGCGGTGTATGTTTCGCACTCGGTATGTGCATGGCACTGTTGCCAGAATGGAACGCCTTTCAGCCTGGTGTCATACTTGGCGGTGTCGGCATTGTCCTCGGTATTATTACACTGCTTGCATGGTGCAAGGCAGAAAACAAGCCACTGCCCCAAATGAACGGAAAAAATGTTTTACGCACGCTGTACGGTATTCTCGCTGCATTGATTCTTGGTGTCGGTATGTGTCTATGCTTGGTTTGGCAACAGATTGTGTGGGGAACGCTCATCGGATTGCTCGGTATTGTTATGCTGATTGCCCTAATTCCTATGATTAAGGGAATTAAGTAAGTGAAAGTACTTGGCATTGCAAGGAGTCCTTACACAAGCCTTATTACCAACTTTGCCTATGCGGTAGGAAATGGTGTTATCGGGTTTATGACACATTCTTGGTGGTTTATCACAGTCGCTTCTTACTATGCCGTGTTGACTACCGCTCGATTTTCCATATTAGAAATAAAACGCAAAGCGAATCGCAATACTGACCTAGAACAGTTTGCTAAACGGATTACTGGCATTCTATTGGTTGTACTCTCTTTCTGTCTGGTAGGCGTTACGATTTTGTCTACTATTCAAGAACGGGGTACAGTATTCCACGAAATTGTAATGATTACCATTGCTGTCTATACTTTTAGCAAAATAACGATAGCAATCATCGGAATCGTCCAAGCAAAGGAATTGACTTCACCCATCACAAAGACACTGAGAAATATATCGTTTGCAGATGCGGTTGTTTCCATCTATACTCTGCAACACTCTATGCTTGTGTCTTTTCCTGGTATGAAGTCGTCTGACATTCAATTACTGAATATTGTAACAGGAACCGCAGTATGGCTCATCGTGCTGTTATTGGGAATCAATCTGATTGGAGGAAAATATATCACTATGGCAAAATCTAAACTGGTAAAAGCAACGCAACAAATCGCGGAGGCGGTCACAGACGGCTACAAGAAAATCGAAACAGGTGTTGTCGATGGTTATAAAAAGATAGAACAGGGTGTTGTAGGCGGTTATACCAAAATCGAAGATAAGTTCATCGACGCTTACCTAACCAAAGACGACGAAACCGTGGAAGAAGCGAAAGCAAGATTGAAAAACAACAACAAGTAAAATAGCCGATAAAAAGAGCTAACTGACCGAATGAAAATCAGTTAGCTCTTTCGCTATGTGTAGAAAACGCAAAAAATCCGAACCGACTCACATCGGTTCGGATTTGGCACGCCGCAAGAGATTCGAACTCC
>JAZRID010000361.1:0-2749 GCA_045645125.1 Oscillospiraceae bacterium
TGAAGAATCACCACTTAGCCAGAGCGGTGCAGGAGCAGGGATTCTATGAATTTTATCGGCAGATGGAGTACAAATGCCGATTGAAGCATATCGCCTTTATCACTGCAGACCGCTACTATCCGTCAAGCAAGATGTGTTGCATCTGCGGACACATCAAGAAGGATTTGAAGCTATCGGAACGAACTTATGTTTGCCCGATTTGCGGAAACTCCATTGACCGAGATGTGCAGGCGAGTGTGAATCTGAAACGATACGGGGAATCTGTTGCATAGCGAAAACAAGTGTAACAGATATGTACCGATGCGTTAGTCGGGAATTTACGCCTTTGGAGTGTCACACAAACGCAAGTAGCTTCGGCAAAAGCGGACACGGCGAAGAAGGAATGAAACGGAAAAGTTAGCTCTTTGATGATGTTTATAACTTTTTATAAGTTTTCAGTAACTGTGAAAGACATGGAGAACACGAAGCAAAAGCTCATTTTGGCGATTCTACAGGGCGATGACTATGCTGATACGGTCGATGAATTGAATCAGAATGGTTTTTTCGTTACCATCCTTAGTTCCACTGGTGGCTTCTTGAAGAAAAAGAGCGTAACGGTGATGATTGGTGTGGAGGAGGAGAAAGTACAGCGCGTGCTTGACATTCTCAAGCAGTGTGCCGGTCGTCGTCAACAGCTCACCTATTCCGATGTGTCCATGTCCACCAGTGTACACGCACCCCAGATTCCGATGGTGCCTGTGCCGATGAATGTGGGCGGTGTGGTCGTATTTATTCTCGACCTTGACAGTTTGCAGAAATTCTGATATTCGTTTTGTAGCACCGTGGTTTGTCGCAAGAACGCGATGAACTGCGGTGCTTTTTTATGCTCGAAACGCATATAGTGGCGCAGGGGAGGGGTGTGCATGAAACGAACCATTGGTGTGCTGGGGGGAGATTTCCGACAGTTCCACCTTGCACAGCTGTTGCAGAAAGATGGATGGGATGTACGGACTTGGGGATTGGAACAGGCGGATGTGCCGTGTGCCGTATCACTCGACGATGCGTTAGAGACGCAGTATCTCGTCTTACCGTTGCCCATTTGCCGTGGGGGACAGCTCAATCTACCCCTGACAGACCGTACTATCTCCTGTGAGGAACTTTGGAAACGATTGCGTCCCAAGCAAGTCCTACTCGGTGGTATGGTATCCTCGTTGCCGCCTGCGCTGCGAGATGACCCTCGTTACACGCTGTTGGATTACTACGACCGCGAGGAAGTACAAATTTACAACGCAGTTCCTACGGCGGAGGGGGCTATCCTCCGTGCGATGGAGAAAACCAACCATACGCTACAGGGAAGTCGCTGTTTGGTTGTAGGGTATGGGCGGATTGGTAAGGTATTGGCGCACCGCTTGCACGCGCTGGGGGCGGAAGTCACGGTATCCGCCAGAAAGCGGAGTGACAGGGCATGGATTACCGTGTACGGATATCACGCTATCCCGACCGAAACTCTGGTTGACCATATCGGACGGTATGATATCATCTTCAACACCGTTCCCATCATGGTATTGGATGCAGAATGTCTGGCACAGAGTAAGCCAAATTGCCTGTTGATAGAATTGGCATCGTTGCCCGGTGGAATCGATATCGATGCTGTCAAGGCGTATGGCTTGCCAATGCTTGTGGAGCGAGGATTGCCTGGTGTCGTAGCACCCAAAACCTCGGCGGAAGTGATACGGGATGCAATCTATCATAGTTTGGAGGAACAAGGGGCATGAGAAAAGAAACGGTTGGCTTTGCGATGTGTGGGTCGTTCTGTACCCATCGGGAGGTACTGCAAGCACTGGAAAAGCTGTGCGGTGAATACGAGAATGTGATTCCGATGGTATCGGAGATTTGCGCCGTAACAGATACCAGATTTGGCACAGCACAGGATTTGTTGGCGGAGCTGGAACGGTTGACAGGAAACAAGGTGATTACCAGTATCACAGGGGCAGAGCCGATTGGACCCAAGAAGCTGTTGGATGTGTTGGTGGTGGCACCGTGTACGGGTAACACTTTGGGGAAACTCGCAAACGGCATTACCGATACTGCGGTGACGATGGCAGTGAAAGCACACCTCCGCAACGACCGTCCTGTGGTGTTGGGAATTGCAACCAACGACGGTCTGTGTGGTTCTGCACGGAATATCGGAACGCTACTCGCCAGAAAAAATCACTATTTTGTCCCCTTTGGACAGGACGATGCGATGGGAAAGCCGTGTTCTTTAATTGCGGATTTCACGAAACTGAGCGAAGCGGTTGCCGCCGCCTTGGAGGGGAAACAGCGACAACCAGTGTTGTTGCGGTAATCAGTAGTAATAAAAAAGCAGGGGTCGGCGCACTTAGTATGCGTCAACCCCTGTATCTTATTTGGTTACAATGGTTTAGTTAAGGGTAAAAACACCGTTGGTTTCACGGAAAGATGCGCTGTAGAAGGTGGTCATCGCGCGGACAAGGTACTCAGTATCCTTTGCACCAGCAGTTTCCAGACAGGAGTGCATAGCCAACTGTGCCAGACCGATATCCACGGTATTCATGGACAGGTGTGCGTTGGCAATGTTGCCGAGGGTACTACCGCCCATCAGGTCGGAACGGTTGGAGAAGTGCTGTACGGGAACACCGGCCTTTTCGCACAGGGCGGTAAAGATAGCCTGTGCCGCGCCGTCCGTGGCATAGCGTGTGCCGTGCTTGATGACGACACCGCCGTTCATCACGGGACGGTGGGTAGCATC
>JAZRID010000362.1:0-1533 GCA_045645125.1 Oscillospiraceae bacterium
CCGACTTTGTCAGCGTCGGTGCCCATGAGAAGGGCCGCATCATCGATGTCAACAATGGCCTCGAAGGCGATGGTCCTTACAGCACCGAGCGCTCCGGCGGTCTGACCGTGTTCGATGTTCTGCGTCTGGCAAACAGCGGCAAGTATGGTAAGACTTTCGATGAGCTGCGTCAGCATCTGAACTTCGACTGCGGTCTGAAGGGCTACACCGGCACCAACAGCGGTATCGAGATCAGCGAGCGCGTCAAGAACGGCGACAAGCAGGCTGAGCTGGCTTACCGCGGCTTCGCTTACCAGGTTGCCAAGGAGATCGGTGCTGCTTCCGCTGTCCTCAAGGGCAAGGTTGACACCATCATCCTGACTGGTGGCTTTGCCTTCGACAAGGAGCTGATGGCTTGGATTAGTGAGTATGTTTCCTTTATCGCACCTGTCACCGTTTATCCCGGTGAGGACGAGATGCAGGCTCTGGCACAGGGCGGTATCCGTGTCCTGAAGGGCGAAGAAGAGGCCAAGGTCTACTAATGAAGCGCATTCAAATTATTACTGGTCACTACGGAAGCGGAAAGACGGAATTTGCCGTCAACTGGGCGATTTCTCTGGCCCGTCAGGGGGTGACAAATGTCACGCTGGCGGATTTGGATATTGTGAACCCCTATTTCCGCTCCTATGAGCAGACCGAAACCATGCGGAAGGAAGGCGTGAATACCATCGTCACCTCCTGCGGCGGTGTGGCGGATATCCCCGCCATCAATCCTGCGGTGCTGTCCATTTTCCAGAACAAGGAGCTACACGGCGTTCTGGATATCGGCGGCGACCCCATCGGTGCGCGCGTGTTGGCTCGTTTCAAGCCGAAGTTGGACGACCTGGAGTTTGACCTCCTGTTCGTGCTGAACGCAAACCGCCCCGAAACCGCCACCGTTGATACTGCTATCACCTATCTGGAGGGCATCGAAAGAGAATGCCTGCAGAAGGTGACTGGCATCGTCAACAATACCCATCTCTGTGGTCAGACCACTCCCGAGGAAGTCCTCAGGGGTGCTGAACTAGCGCGTGCTCTGTCTGAAAAAACAGGGCTGCCTATTGTATGCCATGCGGCTCATAAGAGATTCCTCCCTGCGTTGCAGGAGAAACTTGCGGAGCCGGTATTCCCAATGGATATCTATATGAAAAAGCCGTGGGAAATCACAAATTGTGAGGAGGATTATGATTCATGGCAGGAAAAGTAACATTCCGTCAGGACAGATGTAAGGGCTGCGAGCTCTGCGCTCTGGTCTGTCCTAAGCACATCATCGTAATGGATGAAGCGAACACCAATCGCAAGGGTTATCATCCCGCAACGGTGCGCGAGGAAGACATGGAGAAGTGTGTCGCCTGCGCTAGCTGCGCTAAGATTTGCCCCGATTCCATCATCACTGTGGAGAAACTGTAAGGAGGAGCTATGGCAAAGGAACTTTGGAAAGGCAACGAAGCAGTTGCCGAAGCTGCCATTCGAGCAGGCTGTAAGTATTTCTTTGGTTACCCCATCACCCCGCAG
>JAZRID010000363.1:0-15473 GCA_045645125.1 Oscillospiraceae bacterium
AGTACGAGTCCATCGTTGCACAGTACACCGATATCCCTCAGAACTGGGCAACCGATTCCATTGTTAAGGCCGTCAACGCTGGCCTGTTCAATGGTACCTCTGACAACACCTTCTCCCCCAATGATCCCATGACTCGCGCTCAGCTGATGACCGTTCTGGCTCGTCTGGCTGGCGTAGACACCACTGGTGGTGCTACTTGGTACGAGAAGGGCATGGAGTGGTCCAAGGAGAACGGTATCTCTGACGGTTCTAACCCCAGCAAGAATATCACCCGTCAGGAACTGGTCACCATGCTGTACCGCTTCGCTGGTGAGCCCGCTACCAACGGTAGTCTGGCTACCTTTACTGACGCTTCTTCCGTCGCCAACTATGCAGTTGACGCAATGAAGTGGGCAGTTGAGAACGGTATCATCAATGGTATGGGCGATGGCACCCTTGCTCCTCAGGGTGAGGCTACTCGCGCTCAGATGGCCAAGATTCTCATGTTCTTCATCGAACTGTAAGCAGGAGGTAAAAAGGTATGAATAAGTTTAGAAAAGTTCTTGCTCTGCTCCTGGCCGCAGTGATGACTATCAGCTGTTCTCCTCTGGGAATGGCTGCTCAGAGCGGTTTCGCCAAAGATGGCAGCGGTTCTGTTTCCGAAATCAGCACCAACGGCCCCCTGTCCCTGACGAAGGGCAACGGTGCACTCGGCCTGGATGCCGTCAAGCCCAACAGCAACTTCGCCCCCAACTATACCTATCCCCAGTCCTCCACCATCAAGGAAACTGGCCTGACCAAGTTCGAGCCCGGTGAGTGGACTCCTTTCTCCAAGTCCGATGCCGCTGTGCACTACAGTGCTACGGACACCGTGACCTTCATCGTCGTTACCGAGGAGCGTCCCCTTCTGGAGATGTTCTCCGTCAGCGAGATTGCAGGTCAGACCGCTTCTGTGCTCAACCATGAGCTGAGCCAGATGGCTGTCATCAACCGCGTGACTGACAATATTGCCTCCACGCTGGGCGAGGATGCCAAGCTGGGCTTCACCTACACTGTCGCAACGACTGGTTTCTCCGTGACCACCGAATACGGCAACAAGGCCACACTGGAGGCTATGCCCGGCGTTAAGACCGTGTATGTCGCACCCACTTTCGCTATCCCTGAGGATGTCACCAGCACAGAACTCGAGCCCATGACCAACAACGCTACCACCATGATTGGTGCCGAGATTCTCAATGCTTCTGGCTACACTGGTAAGGGTATGCGTGTTGCAATTCTCGATACTGGTCTGAACATTAACCACCCCAACTTCGAGGCTCTGCCCGAGGATGCTCTGGTTGACCCCATGACTCGCGAGTCTGTTGAGGCTATCTGGGATACCCTGAACGCTTCTCAGCTCACCCATATGATCAACACCAGCTACAAGAGCAACAAGATTCCTTTCGCATTCAACTATGCGGCTGGCGATTTTGATGTCAGAAACACCTATGCTGGTAGCGACCACGGTACCCATGTCGCTGGTATCACCGCTGCGAACAAGATTGACGGCAACAGCGTTATCGGTGTTGCTCCCGATGCACAGGTCATCGTCATGCAGGTCTTTAATCAGGGCGGCGGCGCAAGCTGGGATACCGTTATGGCCGCACTGGAAGACTGCGTCCGTCTGGAAGTCGACGCTGCCAACCTGTCCCTGGGTGCTGCAGCAGGCTTTACCGACAGCGACAGTGCTATGTTGGAAGCTATGAACCTGTTCTTGGATTCCGACATTCAGGTGCTGATTGCTAGCGGTAACGACACCAACAACGCTCTGATGAACTCTTGGGGTCTGCATATGTCCCTGATTACCGACCCCGATAACGGTCTGGCAGGTACGCCCAGTACTTACTCCGCAGCACTGGCTGTTGCCTCCGCCAACAACGATGGTGAGGAGTCCATCTACTTCACCGTTGACGGTAAGGATATCGCTTTCTATGATACCGCTACCACCCGCGAAATCATCTTCCTGAACAACTTCATCAACGACACGCTGGAGTATGTGGTTGTTCCCGGTGTGGGTGAAGAGGGCGACTACGAGGGTCTGGATGTAACTGGCAAGGTCGCTCTGGTCTCCCGCGGTGTCACTTCCTTCCCCGAGAAGCAGAAGATTGCACAGGAGCACGGCGCAATCGCCTGCGTGGTTTACAACAATACGCTGGGTAGCTTCGGTATGCAGATTAACGATACCGCCGAGGATATCCCCTGCGTGTCCATCTCCCGCGAGGCAGGTCAGCACATGATTGCTGCCGCTGGCGAGGATGGCATCGGCTCTCTGACGGTCTGCGACGGTAGTGTGAAAGTTATCAAGAGCGACCGCACCATGAGTTCCTTCTCCTCTTGGGGTGTTACCCCCGACCTGAAGCTCAAGCCCGAGATTACCGGTGTCGGTGGCAATATCTATTCCACCGTCGACCCCAACATCTCTGGTTCTTGGTACGGCACCATGAGTGGTACCTCCATGGCTACTCCTCAGATTACTGGTGCAATGGCTGTTCTGATTCAGTATCTGGATGAGAACTACCCCGAAATCACTGGTGCTGAGCAGCGCAAGCTGGCAGCTAACCTGCTGATGAGCACTGCTGACCCCATCATGGTCT
The DNA here is from genome assembly GCA_045645125.1 of Oscillospiraceae bacterium. GTDB lineage: Bacteria > Bacillota > Clostridia > Oscillospirales > Oscillospiraceae > Pelethomonas. Next base: position 2,613 of record JAZRID010000363.1, read on the forward strand.
CCGACCTGCTCCCCTACTCCCCCAGAAATCAGGGTGCTGGTCTGGCTAACCTCGTCAGCGCAACCACCAGCCCCGCTTACCTGTCCAACCCCAATGCTTCCGAGTCCCGCCCCAAGGCTGAGCTGGGCGACAACCCCTCCCGTACTGGTGTGTATGAGTTCAGCTTCGAGATTACCAACCTCTCCGATGAGGCTCTGATCTACGAGTTTGACAGCACCATTATGTCCGAGGCAATTACCAGCGGTTACTTCATCTCCAACAGCCCCTATGGGCTGGAGGCAGAGGTTTCCGTCGGTGCTGCTATGCCCGGTGCCCCCGTCCTGCGCTATGACTTCAACGACGACGGCGTGATTACCACTGCTGATGCACGCGCTCTGCTGCTGCACATCGCTGGTATCAAGACCGTTGGCAAGGATAGCCTGCACTACAAGCACATGGACATGAACAACGATGGTGCTGTCACCTTCGCTGATGCCCGTGTCATCACCGACTACTGCGCCGGTCTGGATGTAGCAGTCGATATGAGTGCTGTGGTTACGCTGGAAGTCAACCAGGTTTCCGTTCCCGCTAACAGCACTGTAACCCTGTCTGCTACGCTGGCTCTCACTGAGAACGACAAGGCATATGTGGAGCAGTTCCCCAACGGTATCTTTGTGGAAGGTTATCTGTACGCAAAGAATATCAAGGAGGATGCCGAAGGTGCTGCAGTTCCCACTCTGGTCATGCCCATCGTCGGCTTCTACGGCGACTGGTCTGACGCTCCCATCTTCGACGACCCCGTGAACTACAGCCTGTATCCCAGCGTTGTGTTCAGCTACTACGCCGAGCTGGGTCAGAACCCCTACTTCCGTAATGGCAAGGGTGGCGAGGAGTACAGTGCTATCTCCTACTCCAACCCCATTGCTGAGATTGACTTCGGTCAGATGCGTAACGCCAAGTACATGACCTTCACCGTCACCGATGTGGAAACTGGTGAGGAGTACTTCTTCCTGGAAGGCGCATACCTCGGCAAGACCTACTTCAATCAGTCCTATGGCCAGATTATCCCCACTTGGCTCTCCGCAGACTACGGCGAGGTCTGGGATGGTAAGGATAAGCAGGGCCTCAAGCTGCCCGATGGTACTACTGTTGTGTACCAGATTGATGCATGGCTGGATGACGGCGATAACATCATCGACGACACTTGGTCCTTCACCACCACCCTCGATACCTCCTATCCCGAGATTGTCAACCAGTATGAGTTGCAGGAGAGCATGAGCGTCGAGGGCGACCGCACCTACCTGACTCTGGATATCCTTGAGAACCACTATGTGGCTGCTCTGATTTTCATGAGCCCCGAGGGCATCATCATGGGTAAGTATGAGGTCGACAATACCCCCGGCGAGCTCTATACCAACAAGTATGACATCACTGGCTTCGGCGGCGAGTTCACCATCATTCTGGCTGACTACGCCTGCAACGAAACTGAGATTGAGGTCGTTCTGAATCTGGGTGAGCAGAACAACGCAAAGCCCCAGCCCGTTGCTCTGGACAGCAACCGCCTGTACGGTTGCGAAACCTACGATTCCGCTCTTGTTGACGCAGGCTGGTTCAGCGTTGCCAAGAACAACTTCAACGACCTGCGTAACGAGACTTACGACTCCAGCAACCGCTACTACAGCGCAGAGTATGTCAACGGTTATCTGATTGCCCAGAACGCTAACAGCGGCGACCTGGTCCTGATTACTCCCTCCAACACCTACTGGAACCAGCGCACTCTGGTCGAGGCTCCCGGCAAGATCGGCGATGCCGGTGTCTGGGTCCTGTACGACATGGCTCTGGATCACTCCGCTTCCGAGGCTTACGAGGGTGCTACCGATAAGCTGTACGCAGTCGGCTGGCAGTATAAGGGCGACAACAACAACGACGGTCACGACGATGGTTACAACGCCCTGTTCGAGATCAAGTTCGAGAGCTACGGCATCAACGTCAGAGAGATCGGCCGCATCGTCGGCGTTGACGGCGACCTGCTGACGCTGGGTATCACCACCGATGGCCGTATGTACGGTATCGACACCTCCGCTATCCTCTATGAGCTCAATCCCGAGCCCGTTTGGGACGACAGCATCGGCGAGTATGGCGACTATGCGATCCGCTGCTCCATCATCGGCGGCACCGACTTCCGTGACTATCCCGGCTACGGCGGCGCAAATGTTATCCAGTCCATGGGTTACGACCACAACACTGGAACTATGTACTGGTATGCAAACAGCCAGGTTCCCAACGGCTACTACTACACCAACATCAACATGACCTACGCGGTCAACCTTGAGGACGCTTCCTGCACCGAGATCGGCACCTACGGCGAGAGCGGCCAGACCTGTCTGTTCGTTCCCAACGATCTGGAGTCCAACCTGTTCGTTACCGACGCAACTCCCACCGGATTCAAGGTCGAGCCCTATGACCTCACCCTGGTCGAGACACAGACCAAGCGCGCAAATGTCTCCTGGGAGCCCTGGAACGCAGCGGCACAGGATGTTACCTGGACCAGCACAGATGAATCCATCGCAGTGGTCGACGAGTACGGCTTCATCACCGCCATCAGCGAGGGTGAGACCTACATCAACGCAACCGCTCAGGTCTTTGGCGGCGAGTGGATCGTGACCGACGCAGGCGAGTGGATCTGGGTCGAGGGCTGGAAGGATGTCACCAACTCCGTCCGTGTCACCGTCGTTCCCTCCGAGGACGCTCTCTACGGTTATGTCGTTTCCGACTTCCGCAACAGAGAGAACGACTTCACTTGGATTACCTACTCCGACAAGACACTGCAAGATTTGACCCAAATCGGCACTCAGGACATCATCTCCATCGACCCCATGACTGGTGATGAGTATGTGGTTCCTGCACTGTGGCAGGGCGGTACTTACTACAACGGCTATGTCTATACAATCGTTAAGGATTACCGCGACGATGGCACTGGCGCATATGCTGCCGCTTCCATCCTCTACCGCAGCGCGGTCACCAAGGGCGAGACCCCCGAGCAGACTGTTCTCGGCGAGCCCGAGGAGATTGGTTACTCCTTCGCCTGTGAAATCGGTAACCTCGGCTTCGATTACAACACTGGTCGTATGTACGGTGTTGACCTGACCTACGGCGGTCTGGTCATCATCGATCTGGATACCGGTGCTATCGACCAGATGGGCACCTTCTCCGGCGACTGCGGCGGCCCCATCATCGTCACCGCAATGTGCGTCATGGCTGACGGCACCATCGTCATCGCCGACATGTACTCCAACCTGTACACCGTGGATCCCGATACCCTCAGCACCAAGGTGATCTACTCCAACGGCGCAGACAGCTGGTTCTACGGCGCTATGACCTACGACTACAACACCGGTAGCATCTACTGGAACCCCTGCATGGATGCCAACCAGTCCCCCCTGAATTTGGTCGTCATCACCAATGAGTGGGGCATGGTCCGCGCCAATGTCATCAACATGGGTTCTGTTTCCAGCAAGGCAGGTGTCGAACAGACTGTTCTGTTCACCATTCCTGAGAACGAGCCCGAGACTCAGATTATCCCCATCGAGAGCATCGAGATCGCCAACGGCGAGATGATCTCTGGTCTGGTTGGCGGCACCAAGCAGCTTGACGCTGTCACCGCTCCCGCTCGTCCCACCGTTCGCGCAAAGGTCTGGACCAGTGCAGATGACTCCATCGCAACTGTGGACCAGTTCGGCGTGGTCACCTTCAAGGCAGTCGGCAGCACCACCATCACTGTCACCACCACCGACAAGGATGGCAGCGTCTACACCGACAGCATTGAGATCACCGTTCTGCCTGCAGCAGGCGAGATGGTCGCATTCCTCGGCTACGATGAGGGCGGTACCAACTACTACGACTTCTGGATGTCCATCAATGACTTCAATCCCGAGAACTCCATTGTTGGCCAGAGCATGATCAGCATCTACTCCCTGCGCAGTGGTACCTACTACGACGGCTACTACTACGGTTACACCGATACCGGTGCATTCCTGCGTATCAATGCCGCCGACCCCGCTGATTACAAGATTCTGGGTACGCTCAACCGCGATACCAAGAACGATCAGATCACCGCAATGACCATGGACTACACCACCGGCGTCATGTACGGTCTGACTCTGTCCCATCCCTGGGGCTACTACGACAATAACTGGTACTATCTGGATCCTTCCTACGGTGAGCTGGTCACCATTGATCTGGACACCGGTGCAGTCACCACCGTTGCTACGCTGGATCAGCATGTGTATGCACTGGCATGCGCAGACGACGGTACGCTGTATGCCGCAGGTCTGATCAACAACGATCCGTACAGCGATGCAGGTCTGTATACGCTGGATAAGACCACCGCAGAGGCTACTCTGGTTACCGAGCTGTCCGGCGCATACGCCTTCACCGGTGCCCACTACGCTGGCTACGCACAGTACAATCCCCAGATGGCCTACGACTTCACCACCAACCGCCTGTATCTGAACGCTTCCGCTGATGATCAGTCCTGGAACGCATATGCCGGTCTGTACATGATCCAGCTGGGCGATGAGATCGCAGTCACCGATCTGGGCGATATCGGTCTGGAGCTGCGCGGCCAGTCCAAGGAGAGCGGCTACCTGTATCTGGGTCTGCTGACCTTCATCCCCGATGCGGCTGATCTGCCCAGCGGTACGGTCAACGGCATCATCCTCAACAAGACCGCAGGCCGCGTCGCTGTTGACGGCACTGCACAGCTGACCGCCAATGTCCGTCCCTCCAATGTTATGGACGACAGCGTCTACTGGGTCAGCTCTGACACCAGTATCGCTACCGTCGATCAGAACGGTCTGGTCACCGGTATCTCCGAGGGTACTGTTGAGATCACTGTTTACAGCAACGAGAATCCCGCCATCAGCAACACCTGCGTGATGACCGTGGTCGAGCTCACCGGCGAGCAGTCCGTGGCTTACACCGTTTCCGCTCAGAAGGACGCTCTGATCTCCTTCAACCCCGCTCTGCCCGCGCAGACTGCTGAGGTCATCGCAACCTTCAGCGGCGGCGCAACGCTGGGCGGCATGGTCTACGGCGACGATTGCCTGTACTATGTCCTCGAGCTCAACTATGTCAACTATGTCTACCGCTATGACTTCCTGACCAAGCAGCACACCGAGCTGGGCCAGCTGGAGGCATGGGCCGGCATTGACGACATGGCATACGACCAGGAGAACGGCCTGCTGTATGCAGTTGGCGGCTTCTACCTCTTCCAGTACGACATCAACAAGCTGGAAGTCGGCATGATGACCTTCTACTCCAACTACATGATGGACAGCGACTACTGCAACCTCGCCGGTGTTGAGGTCGATGAGGAAGGCAATGTCTACACCATCGGTACTGACCTGTACAACGGCAAGGCGATCGTGCGCAGATACGATGCTTACTATCTGAGCAATCCTACCGTCATTGTTGATGACGCGGATGTGAATGTTGTTGCTGGTTCCACCGATATGGCTTACGATGCAAGCAACGGTCTGTTCTACCTCACCGATGCTGGTCACATTATCTACACCATGGATATGGACGGCAATGTTGAGATGGTTGACATTCTGGGCGATGGTATTGACATGAATGGTCTGACGATTATTCCCGCTGTCAATGCAGAAGCTGTCGAGGAGCCTGTCGAGGAATCCGAGGAAGAGTCTATCGAGGAGTCCGTTGAGGAAACCGTCGAAGAGACTACTGAGGAGTCCGTCGAGGAAACCATCGAGTAAATCGTATCCAAATGTGGAGCCAGTCGTGACTGATTCCGCAACATAAGAGAGAGCGGCTACCTTCGGGTAGTCGCTCTTTTCGTTTGCTATCTTGACAGCGTTTGACAAAGCAGTGGGAAACTGGTACACTATGGTTGATATTTCCACTTTCATTTGGTTCAGTGTGGAAAAAATTAGTATGAGGAGGCACGATTATGCGTACGAAGAAGCTATGGAACCAAATCGTAAGTATTCTACTGGTCATTGCGCTGTTGCCAGTATCGGCGTTGGCGGAGCTTCGCCCAGAGGATACGGCACACCCTGATGTGGTAAATGAATTTACCGCCTCGGTTTCCCATGTCAACCCAGAATATGAGCGTTTAGGGGTAAGATTCCCCAGACCTACCGCCGATTGTATGACAATGGCGGAAACAACAGTGGATACACTGGAAGAAGCGGCGGAGTATCTGCGTGGGCAGATGGAAAACCGTGTGACCGAAGTGTCCATCGTGATGCCCAACTACCAATTTGTTGACGGAAATACGATGAATGCCGACTGGAGCACAATTCTGCACGGTGCTTTCACCCATACGGGCGTTCCCACGGAAGGTGACTACATTTTGCGCCACTACGGAAAATGCAAGGGTAGTCTTCAATACAGTAGTAAGGTCGGCGCAACTTTCTCCTTTAACATTGTCTACGATACGACACTGCTACAGGAGAATGCCGTCGCTGACAAAATTGATGCGCTGTTTACCGCGTGGGACGAGGAATGTGGATTCTATAGCCTCTCCGACTACGAGCAGGTCAAAGTTATCTATGACTACATCTGCGAGAATGTTGTCTACGACTACGATAACCTGTTGAATCTGAATTATACATTGAAGTACAGTGCCTATGCCGCGCTGATAAACGGTACTGCCGTCTGTCAGGGCTATGCCAACCTGTTCTACCGCATGGCACTGGAGGCAGGCATTGATACCCGTATCATCGTGGGCGACGGTGGTGGTCCCCACAGCTGGAACATTGTGGAGCTGGGCGAGAAGTACTACTATCTCGATGCCACATGGGATGCCCCTCTCGCAGAGATGGACTATCCGTACGAGTACTTCCTGCTGGGTAGTGACAACTTCTGCGTTGACCATACCCCCGAAGCCGACAATGTCCTCGACTGCGATGTGACAACCTATCCCATCGACACGCAGGATTATGACCCCGATACGGCACTCCTTACGGAAGCAACAGAAGCTGGTCTGCTCCGTTACTTTGATACGGTTACTATGGATACAGAGTTGACGCGCCTTGCGGCCGCTAAGCTGATTGTCGCACTGGCTGAACTGGAATTGGATACCACGGCAACACTCCCGTTTGATGACTGCGCTAATTTGACCGAGGAGGAACAGCAAATCATCGCCACGGTTTGTCAAGCTGGCTTGATGAGTGGCTACGATGCAACTACTTTTGAACCTGCTAATACACTCACACGCGCAATGGTGGCGGTCATCCTGTATCGCGCTATGAATGGTGGCGTTGACGATGAAGATATTTGGGACTATGCCGACGATGGACTGTTCAGTGATATTGGAAACTCCAAATGGTATACCCCTTATGTCAATTATCTTGCATCCATCGGCGTGATTCCTACCAGCGCGGACGGAAAATTCTATCCCAATGATACAGCAACCTTGCGCCATGTGCTACGCTGGGCCGTCAATGCAACCAACATGGAACAGGAAGAACCTGAATTACCTGAAATCCCCGAAAACATCATCGCCTCTGGCACTTGTGGCGGTGAAGGCGATGGTACGAACCTCTCTTGGACACTGACCGAGGACGGTACCCTAACTATCAGCGGTACTGGTCAGATGGCAGATTACGATTGGAATGGTAGCCCATGGTACGATTACAATTACCGCAATCAGATTACCGCTGTAGTAATTGAAAATGGCGTGCCAAACATCGGTAAGCATGCGTTTTACTCCTGCACCAGTCTTACGAACATCACTATCCCAGACAGCGTGACAGTCATCGGTGAGGATGCGTTCCACTCTTGCACCAGCCTGACGAGCGTTACCATCCCCGACAGCGTGACAAATATCGGCAATTATGTGTTTAAGAACTGTAGCAGTCTTGCAAGTATTGAAATTCCCAATAATGTAACAGGTATCGGTAGTTACTCATTTGATGGTTGTAGTAGTCTTTCGAGCATTACGATTCCTGACAGTGTAACAAACATCGGTGACTATGCCTTTCGCAGTTGTAGCAATCTCACCAGTGTAGTGATTCCTGATAGCGTAACGAGTATTGGAACTGGTACATTCAAAGATTGCACAAGTCTTACCAGTGTTACACTCTCTGATAGCGTAGGGAGCATTCCTGTTGCCGCATTCGAAAATTGCATAAATCTGACAAGCATTGTGATTTCCGACAGCGTGACGAGCATCGGTAGCTCCGCATTTGAAAACTGCACAAATCTTGTAAATATTACAATTCCAGACAGCGTTAAATACATCTATGCTTCTGCATTCAAAAACTGTACAAGTATCGAAAGCATAGAGATTCCTACAGGTGTAATGAACATCAATGAATCTGTATTCTCTGGTTGCTCCGCATTGAAAATGATTTCCTTGGGCGATAAGGTTAAATCCATTGAAGCAGACGCTTTCCGTGGCTGTACCGCTTTGGAGAGTATTACCCTGCCAGAAAACTGTACTACCATCCAAGAATCTGCGTTCTACGGCTGTACCTCTTTGGAAACCGCTGACCTTGGTGGTGCTACAACCATCGGTGCAAACGCTCTGCGTAACTGTACGGCACTGGTGAGCGTAACCTTGTCGGAGAATTTGACTTCCATTGGTAACTATGCCTTCAAAGGCTGCGACAGCCTTGCGACCGTCTGCTATGGTGGTACTGAGGAACAGTGGAATGCTATCAATTTCGGCAGCAACAACGAATCACTACTGGATGCTAAGATTATCTTCGAGGGAGAAGCCGTACACACACATACCGAGGAAATTATTCCCCCGGTTGCACCCACTTGCACCGAAAACGGTCTGACTGATGGTAAGAAATGCTCCATCTGCGGTGAGATTCTGGTTGCACAGGAAGCCATCCCTGCTACGGGACACTCCGAGGAAGTTATCTCTGGTTACGACGCTACCTGTACCGAGGATGGTCTAACCGACGGCGTGAAATGTTCCGTCTGCGACGAGATTCTCGTTGCACAAGAAACCATTCCTGCTATGGGGCACAATGAGGAAGTTATTTCTGGTTACGATCCTACCTGTACCGAGGACGGTCTAACCGACAGCGTGAAGTGTTCCATCTGCGACGAGATTCTGGTTGCACAGGCAATCATTCCCGCTACGGGGCACACCGAGGAAGTTATTCTTGGTTACGATGCTATCTGTACCGAGGATGGTCTGACCGACGGTATGAAGTGCGCCACCTGTGGAGAGATTCTCGTTGCACAGGAAACCATTCCTGCTATGGGTCACAATGAGGAAGTTATCTCTGGTTACGACGCTACCTGTACCGAGGACGGTCTGACCGACGGTACAAAGTGTTCCGTCTGCGGTGAAGTTCTCGTTGCCCAACAAGTCATCCATGCACTGGGACATGAGCTTGATAATGGTACAGTGACCACCGAGCCTACTTGCACTGAGACTGGTAGTAAGACCTACACCTGTTTGCGTGAGGGTTGCGACCACAATTATACCAAGGAGATTCCTGCTACCGGTCACATCGATGACAACGGTGACTACATCTGTGATAACTGCGGCGAAAATCTCTGCACCGAACATATTGAGGAAGTTATCCACGGTTACGATGCTACCTGTACCGAAGATGGTCTGACTGATGGTAAGAAATGCTCCATCTGTGGTGAGATTCTGGTTGCACAGGAAGTCATCCCTGCTACGGGTCACACTGAAGAAATCATCTCTGGTTATGATGCTACCTGTACCGAGGACGGTTTGACTGATGGCGTACAGTGTTCCATTTGTGGCGAAATTCTAGTTGCACAGGAAACTATTCCTGCAAAGGGGCACATCGAAGAAGTCATTTCTGGTTATCCTGCCACACTGACCGCGTCTGGTCTGACTGACGGTGTGATGTGTTCTGTCTGTGGTGAAATTTTAGTTGCACAGGAAGAAATCCCTGCTCTGACAGAAATTTCTGGTACTTGTGGCGAGAACTTGACTTGGACACTGACCAACGAGGGCGTTCTTACCATCAGCGGTGAGGGTGCTATGTACAACTTCACCATTATCGTTGATTTGTTGCCTCTGGGTGTTGTTCCAATGAGCGAGAAAACTGCAAATCCTGCGCCTTGGAGCGATTACACCACCTTAATCGCCAAGGTCGTGGTCGAGGACGGTGTAACCAGTATCGGCGACAATGCCTTTGCCACCTGTGAGAATTTGAAGGAAATCGAGATTCCCGAAACTGTGACCGCAATCGGCGACCATGTTTTCGAGGGCTGTGAAGCACTGGAAACCGTGACTTACACAGGTAGTGAGGAACAGTGGGCCGAAATTACCTGCGGCGAGGGCAATGAAACACTGGAAGATGCCGAAATCGTCATCAAGGATGTCGTTTTGGGCGATATCAACGAGGATGGTAGCATCGATTCCGTCGACTTGACCATGCTGTATGACTGTGCGATGGGTCGATTGACGCTGACCGAGGACCAGATTGCGAACGGCGATATCGACGGCGATTTGGCAATTTCCAACATAGATATTGCCATCCTATATGACTACCTCATGGGACGGAACCATCTGTTGGATTAACACGCTCCGCCGCATGACGGTCACTGTATGAAATAGCGAAAATATTATTGGGGTTGTCGCAGAATCTCCTTCTGTGGCAACCCCTTTTTTGTTTCATTAAAATTTTTGCTGCATTAAATTGTTCTAACCGTCGCGTCGATGGATGATAAAATGCAAAAAACCCTGCAACCAAAAGGTTGCAGGGTTCATGTTTGGAGGTGACACCCGGATTTGAACCGGGGAGTGAGGGTTTTGCAGACCCTTGCCTTACCGCTTGGCTATGTCACCATATGGACAGCAGGAGCAACCAAACTGCTCCTGCTATCATTTTGGAGCGGGCGACGGGGCTCGAACCCGCTACCTCCACCTTGGCAAGGTGGCGCTCTACCAGATGAGCTACGCCCGCATACTGCGTAACCGTTTGATTACGCATGGTGCCTCCGGTCGGAATCGAACCAACGACACGTGGATTTTCAGTCCACTGCTCTACCAACTGAGCTACAGAGGCATATCGGATATCAGAGACATCCGAAGAAATGGCGACCCAGAACGGGCTCGAACCGTCGACCTCCAGCGTGACAGGCTGGCGTTCTAACCAACTGAACTACTGGGCCATTTCGTGGTGGGAACAACTGGACTCGAACCAGTGACCCCCTGCTTGTAAGGCAGGTGCTCTAACCAGCTGAGCTATGCTCCCGAATTTTGTGTCGTCCGAACGACAAGGATTACTATAGCAGAAGGTTTCCGATTTGTCAACACTTTTTTTGAAATTTTTTTAATTTTTTTCAAAAAACTTTTAGAGGGCGTTTCCGCCCTCCAAAACTCAAATGCGCTTCTCAAAATAGTAGAATACGGTGTCCTCTCCTGCGGGGCGCATACACGAGGATAGCATCCGCTGAGAGGCGATGTTCTCCCGATAGCACTTCGCCACCAGACGACATAGACCGAGCGAATAGAGCGACCAGTGGGCGACACAGGCAAACGCCTCGGTACCGTACCCCTGTCCACTGTATTCGGGCAGGATACGGCATCCCAACTCCGCCTCACCGCGTGCATTGAAGCGGTAGAGCACCACTTCTCCGATAAACTTCCCATCCAGACGGACGGCAAAATTGATGCACAGCTTTTTGGCGAAATCGTGGCGCACGACATCGAGGAAATAGTCCTCTGTCAGCTCGCCAGAGAGGTCCTGACGGTAGTCATACCCCCACCAGCGGTTCCGCATATCATCCAGACACAGACGGTTGTAGACCTCTCTATCCGCCTCTCCGATGGCATCCAAGGTCAGACGCTCACTAGACAGCGCAGGAACCTCATCTACGGCATACAACTCATTCCGCATGGTTATCCGCACTTTCTGCCCCATCTCCGCTGGGAGATACTGCATTTTACTGGTGCGTAGTCCCTTGTCGCAGGCATCGTCCTCGCGGTTTATCCAGCGCATACCACCGCTGAAATGGGCGGCGAAGGACTGCACCATCGCAGGATAGACCCCCTCGTAGTTGGGCAGAGCCTTCTCAATATGGCAGATTAAGGTCTGGTCGCACACCTCGCCCAGCGAAATGGCAATCAGCCGTCCATCCAGTTCGATGGCACCTGCTTTCACCCAACGCTTTCCGATTTGGCGCATCATCTGCTGGGCATAGCACACTTCTTTTTTTGCAAGAATCGTGTCCTTGTTAAAGGTCTGGTGGTATTCCTCCCAGAATGTCTCCACCAGAGGCTTGTCCTCCGCTGTGAGGGGACGAAACACGGCGTTGGGGTACAGTTTACGGAATTTATTGATATGGTTGCGCTGTCCACTGTAGCGACGACCAGCAAAGGTAGCCAAATCCTCCGCGTGGTAGAGATAGTCCTGCCATAAACGGACATTGTCCACAGTGGCATAGGGATAGCGGTTAAGCAGTCGCTCGCGTTCCGCAACAGGGACAGGAAAGAACACAGGCAAGATACCTTTTGCCATGCACCACTCGTCAATCTGGTCGAGGGCCGCGTCTACATCGCCCGTATTGGGGAGTGGCACAGGCACATTAAACATATACCCACCATCGTCGGTTTGGGTGCGTACAATCAGACAGCCACAGCTCTCGGCATACGCGCTCTTGTAGTGATGCCGCCACATCAGTTTTACTCCCACGCTGTACTCACACAGGCGATAGGTACTGTGTTGATAATATTTGTACAGACGCGAGGCATCTTTCATCAGGATTGGGGAAAATTTCAGCATACCGACTTGTTCCTCACTTCTTGGGTGTTTCTACAATATGGACATTCAAATGGTTATAAGTCATTACGATACCGTCCTCGTCAAAGCAACGACGAATCTCCTCGAGGGACTGGAAATGGGCATCCCA
>JAZRID010000364.1:0-3346 GCA_045645125.1 Oscillospiraceae bacterium
CTCTGCGGTACCACTCTTTTTGTCGCGCAATGCGCCCAGTCAAGCTCTGCGATATAACGGTCGCACCCGGGCCAGCTTACTTGGTAGGAGCCGTTAAGCCACCTGCTCCGAGGGGATATTCACCCGTGTTCCCTCTCCGTCCTCGCACCAAAACAGACGGTTCTCTGTGCAGTTTCCACGGATTACTCTGCCTCATCCACGCATTTTTGCGTCATAACACCATCCATATTATACGCAAAGCACAAATTTGTCAACCGTTTTCGTTCGCTTTTCCTTGCTACATTTCGGGTAGACGCACCAAAAAAAGTATGATATGCTACAGGTACGACAAAAAATATTAGGAGGGATTTCCTATGACACCTATCACCGCCATTGTACTGGGCGCAGGTAGCCGTGGTAGCATCTACGCCGGCTACGCCAAAGACCACGCCGAGGAGTTTTCCGTGGTTGCCATTGCAGACCCGCGCCGTGACCGCCTAGATGCACTGGCCGACACCGTTGGGGTCGATGCAGACCATCGCTTCGACAGTTGGCAGACCCTGCTCGCCCAGCCCCGTATGGCAGACATCGCCATCGTCTGCACACAGGACGACGACCATACCGCCCCTGCTATCAAGGCACTGGAACTGGGCTACCATGTTCTATTGGAGAAGCCCATGAGCAACAGCGAGGAAGAGTGTCGTGCCATCGAGGCGGCCGCCCGTCAGTATAACCGCCGTCTGTCTGTGTGTCATGTTTTGCGCTACACGCCGTTCTACATGACGCTGAAGGCACTGATTGACAACGGTGAGATTGGCGAAGTCTGCGCCATCGACCAGATTGAGAATGTTGGCTACTGGCATCAGGCGCACAGCTTTGTGCGTGGCAACTGGTGCAACAGTGCGGAGAGCAGTCCCATGATTCTCGCCAAGTCCTGCCACGACATGGACATCATCCTCTGGTTGGTGGGTCGTCGCTGTGAGCGCGTGTCGAGCTTCGGTTCTCTGCGCCACTTCAATGCCGACAATATGCCCGAGGGCGCACCCGAGCGTTGCTTGGAGGGTTGCCCCCATGCCGAGACCTGCCCCTACTACGCCCCCAAGATTTACATGGACATGAGCAAGACTGGTTGGCCTGTGGATATTCTCTCCACCGACTTGAGCGAGGAGGGTCGCCGTAAAGCACTGATGGAAGGCCCCTATGGTCGCTGTGTCTACCGTTGCAACAACGATGTTGTCGACCGTCAGGTGGTCAACATGGAGTTCGAGGGTGGCGCGGTTGCGACCTTTACGATGATTGGTCTGTCCGCTGACTTCTCTCGTCAGCTCAAAATTTTCGGCACCAAGGGTCAGATTCAGGCGGACATGGGCACCAAGGAGATTGTGCTCCAGCGTTTTGGCGAGGAGAAGCGCACCATTCCTCTCGATATGGGTGGCAACTTCAGTGGCCACGGCGGTGGCGACTACGGACTGATGGGCGATTTCCTGTCTGTTCTGCGCGACGGTGGCGAGAGCCGTACCAGTGCTGCGGTTTCTCTCCAGAGCCATCTCATGTGCTTTGCCGCAGAACGCTCCCGTGTGGAACACCGCGTCATCGAACTGGACTAATCTGCTATGAAAAGAGGGAGCATTGCTGTTTTGGCAACGCTCCCTTTCCTTATGGCATTATTTAATGGTAATCAGTTCATACGCCTGCTGACCAATGCCCAACTTCTCGCCATGCTCCACGCAGGCACGCCAATTCGTATTGGGGTGGGTCATATGGAAGTGGTCGCCATGCTCGTGGCTATGCGCATGGATGTTATCATCCAGCCAGCTACCGGGCAGGACAGGCATCTTGTTCACAGCATCCGCGCAAGCGGTGTCGAGGGCAACGGGGTCAAACGAGGCAAACATACCCACATTGGGGACAATGGGCATATCATTCTCTGCGTGGCAGTCGCAGTTGGGGGAAATATCCATCACCAGATTGATATGGAAATTCGGTCTACCGTCGATAACTGCCTTGGTATACTCGGCAATCTTGTAGTTCAGCACCTCTGCGTGTTCATCGTTCGCAGACACGACAGCATCCTTGGGGCACTCGCCAATGCAACGGCCACAGCCCACGCACTTGTCGTGGTCAATGTGGTACTTGCCATCCTCGCCCTTAATAGGTGCGCCGTGGGCACAGATTCTCTCACAGCAACCACAGCCGACACAACGCTTCTCACGGATATTCGGCTTACCAGCGGAATGCATCTCCATCTTACCAGCGCGGGAGCCACAGCCCATGCCGAGGTTCTTCAGCGCACCGCCAAAACCAGCTTCCTCGTGGCCCTTAAAGTGGTTCAGGGAGATGATGATATCGGCATCCATGACAGCGCGACCGATTTTGGCTTCCTTGACATACTCACCACCCACGACAGGGACATACACCTCATCGGTGCCTTTCAGACCATCGGCAATCAGGACATGGCAACCAACGGTAAAGGGGTTATATCCGTTGGTATACGCACTGTCGAGGTGGTCGAGCGCATTTTTACGACCGCCGACATACAGGGTATTGCAGTCGGTGAGATAGGGCTTGCCACCGCGCGCCTTGACATAATCGACAACGACCTTGGCATAGTTGGGGCGCAGGTATGCAAGGTTGCCGGGTTCACCAAAGTGAATTTTAATCGCGACATACTTGCCAGCGAAGTCGATATTGCCCATGCCAGCCTTGTCAATCAGACGCTCCAGCTTTTGCAAGAGGTTGTCGCCAGACTTTGCGCGCAGGTTGGTAAAATACACAGCAGATGCAGACATATGGTATTTCTCCTTTATTTTTATTCTTTGGGAGCTATTATACCGTATCATGTGGAAAAACACAAGCCATGAATTATCGGCGCATTTTCTTGCCTAATGGCGATGGATAGTATATACTGGGGGATATTGTCCGAACTTGTCGGAACAACAACGAATCGAGGTTATCCTATGTATCCCGTATTATATGGAACGGAGCATATCACCTATCTCGTGGTCTGCCTGTTTTTGTCGCTCGCCGTATGTATTTGCTCCGCCAAATATGCAAAAACCGAAGTGGCACAAAATCGCATTGTGAAAATCGCTGGGTTGCTTCTCTTTCTGACGATTTTCTGCAATCGCCTCACCCTCGTTTTTTGCGGAGAAACAATAGACTGGCTAAAGCTCATTCCCGACAGTTTTTGCAGTGCCTCCAGCTATTTTCTCTCCCTCTCCCTGCTCTTTGGAAAGCGAGATACTCCCATTCTGCATTTTGTCTGGTTGCCTGCGCTCGCTGGTGGTCTGGTAGCAACTTTCTACCCCGATTTTCTTGCTGACTATCCATCATTTATGCACCCCTCGACTTTTTTGGGACTGCTCCA
>JAZRID010000365.1:0-2346 GCA_045645125.1 Oscillospiraceae bacterium
TGGAGAAACAAATGAAAAAACAAGGTAAGTTAGAGCATTGGATGATCATTTCCGCTATGCTGATGGTATTTGATGCCGTAGCAATCGCCTGCTCCTACTTCTTTGCCCTGTGGCTTCGCTTTGACTGTCGCTACTCGGCAATCCCGGAGCAATATCTAACATCGTATGCAGGATTTATCGGCATCGCTGTGATTTTTACGCTGGGTGTTTTTGGTGGAATGCGATTGTATAACAGTATCTGGCGGTTCGCCAGTTACTCGGAGTTGCTCCGTGTGACGGTGGCGACAGCCATCAGTGGTGTGTTCCATATTGTCGGTATCACCTTGGTGTTCGACCCCATGCCGATTTCTTACTACCTTTTCGGCATCCTGTTCCAGTTCTGTGCGACTTTGGGTGTCCGCTTCTCCTATCGTTTGCTGAATATGGAGAGAAAGCGACTGACCAAAAGTGCGGCCGAAAGCGCGAAAAGTCGTATTATGTTGATTGGTGCTGGTGAGGCAGGACAGCTCATTTTGAGAGAACTGCAAAAAGCACCCAACGATGTCGGTGTTGTCAAGTGTATCATCGATGACAACAGCAACAAGTGGGGCAGATATGTCGAGGGTGTGCGCGTGGAAGGTGGCCGCGAGTTAATCTTTACCTGCGTAGAAAAGTACAACATCGACAAGATTATTGTTGCCATGCCTAGTGCTACGGCACAGCAGAAGCGCGACCTGCTCGAACTGTGCAAGGAAACGGGCTGTGAGTTGAAGAATCTGCCCAGCATGTACCATATGTATTCTGGTCCGATTGGTGTCAACCAACTGCGTGATGTGTCCGTGGAGGACCTGTTGGGCAGAGAGCCGATCCGCGTGGAGATGACCCAGATTTTCAACTATCTGATGGGCAAAGTGATTCTGATTACGGGCGGCGGTGGCTCTATCGGTAGTGAGTTGGCGCGCCAAGTGGCCGCCCATGCGCCCAAGCAGCTGATTATTTTCGATGTGTATGAAAATAATGCGTACGACATCCAGTTGGAACTGAGAGAGAAGTTCCCACAGGTGAATCTGGTGACGCTGATTGGCTCGGTTAGAGATAGTCGTAGGGTAGAGGAAGTGTTTTCTACCTACCGACCTGAGATTGTGTTCCATGCCGCGGCGCATAAGCATGTGCCTTTGATGGAGGACAGTCCCTGCGAGGCTATCAAGAACAATGCCATCGGTACCTATAAGACCGCATATGCGGCGATGCGGTACGGTTGTCAGCGTTTTGTGTTAGTGAGTACCGACAAGGCAGTGAATCCGACCAATATCATGGGCGCGTCCAAGCGTTTGTGTGAGATGATTGTGCAGGGCTTTGACCAGAAAATCAAGGCAGGAAAGGTGCACGAGATTCCCAGATTGTTCACCCATGCAGGTGATGAGTTTACCAAGGTGAGTGCCAAGGAACTGCCGAAGAATGTTGCAACGGAGTTTGTCGCGGTTCGTTTCGGTAATGTGTTGGGCAGTAATGGCTCGGTTATCCCGATTTTTAAGCGTCAGATTGCAAAGGGGGGGCCTGTGACAGCCACACACCCCGACATTATCCGTTACTTTATGACCATCCCTGAAGCGGTGAGTCTGGTGTTGCAGGCGGCAACTTATGCCGGTGGCGGTGAAATTTTCGTGTTGGATATGGGTTCTCCTGTGAAAATTGATACGCTGGCGCGTAATTTGATTAAATTGTCTGGATTACAGCCCGACATTGATATCCAGATTCAGTACAGCGGTCTGCGTCCTGGTGAGAAGCTGTATGAAGAAAAGCTGATGAACGAGGAAGGCATGAAAAAGACTGCAAACGAGCGTATCCATATCGGCTGTCCGATTCCGTTCAATGCCGATGAGTTCTTTGTACAACTCAATGCGTTGATGGGTGCCGCCTATGCCAACCGCGAGGATATTCGTGATATGGTCGAGAAAATTGTCGTCACCTACCATCCTGCTGGCTCGTCTGGTAGCGAGGAGAAAGGTGCGGTCTACGAGGCGCAGGTTCGCCAGATGGCGGAGGCAAAATAAAAGTAAAATAATCGTTCCTCATAGTGCGTCATGCGATAAGGAGATTCCTGTTGAAAAAGACTTGGATTGTTGTACTCGGTGTGTTGCTGTTGTTGTTCATTTGGTCGCAGTCGGTCGCGCCTGTGGCGCAGTCGGCCAAAGAGAGCAGATGGTTGACAGAAAATGTGATCAATCCGATTCTCCATCGTGTCGGTTTGGACGCGGTGGAGGATAAAGTCGTCAGAAAAATGGCCCATGTCACGGAGTTTTTTCTTCTGTCTGTGGTCGTGGCGCAACTGTGGGGCGGGAATGTCCTGCGTACGGTATATACTGG
>JAZRID010000366.1:0-2641 GCA_045645125.1 Oscillospiraceae bacterium
AAAATAAGGGAAACCCTACACCCCGCATTCGCTTGCCCATAACAATATCGTCGCAAATCTGACTAAAAGCAAAAGAAACAACCTGTATTCTGAACGAATACAGGTTGTTGTCTATGGTTGCGGCGGCAGGACTCGAACCTGCGGCCTCCGGGTTATGAGCCCGACGAGCTGCCAACTGCTCCACGCCGCGATATTTGATTGTTCCGGTATGGTGCCGGTGACCGGACTCGAACCGGTACGCTGTCGCCAGCAGGGGATTTTAAGTCCCCAGTGTCTACCATTCCACCACACCGGCGCATATCGGCATAAACAAAGATACCACATATAGCGCGTTTTGTCAAGCACTATTTTTTGTCTTTTTTTCGCGAACCACAATTTACTCCGCTTGCGCGATAATTCCACCGCCCACTACCAGGTCATCCAGATAGCAGACGAGGGATTGTCCAGCTGTGACGGCGCGTTGTCCCTCGTCGAATACGACACACACCCGTCCATTCTCCTCGGGATACAATAGAGCTGTCGCCTCGCGCTGGCTATAGCGCGTCTTGGCACATACACGCAACGATTCGGTGACAGGGGGGAGAGATACCCAATTGAAATCCTCTGCCCACACCGTTTTCGTATACAAATCCGCCTCGTCCCCAAGCAGTACGGTATTATCCTGCCCATTTTTTCGCACAACATACAGGGGACGGTCTGCACTGACCCCCAGACCACGCCGTTGGCCACCTGTATAGCACACCTGTCCGCGGTGCTTTCCTAGCACTTTCCCCGTTTTATCCACAAAGTCCCCAGGAACCAGTTCCACACCGTTTTGCTGTAGGAAGCCCACATAGTCCCCATTTGGGACAAAACAGATATCCTGACTATCCGGCTTATGGGCATGGTACAAGCCGTGCTGTGCGACTAAGGCGCGCACCTCGCTCTTATGGTAGCTCCCCAAAGGCAACTGTAGCCGACTTAATATCTCCTGCGTCAAGGGGTAGAGGACATAACTCTGGTCCTTGGTGCGGTCCTCGCCACGCAACAACTGCCAGCGACCCAGTGTGGCATCGTAGCGCACACGCGCATAGTGTCCTGTGGCAATGTAGGCAATGCCGAGCGTATCCGCCAGACGCAACAGCGCAGAAAATTTAATGTGCTGATTACAGCGGATACAGGGGTTGGGGGTGCGTCCCTCGCAATAAGTGCGGATAAAATCCTCCATCACGCAGGTGCGAAAGGCTACGCTCTCGTCGGGCGCATAAAAGAGCAACCCCAGTGCTGTAGCCGCCGCACGCGCGTCCTCCGCCTCTTTGGACGAGCCACAGCCACCGTCTGCACGGTCATACAGACGCAGGGTACAGCCCGTCGCGTCATAGCCATCCTGTTGTAACAACAGCGCGGCGGCCACGCTATCCACGCCACCGCTCATGCCAATCAATACTGTTTTATTCTGCTCCATATTCCTCAATCCACCATCGTACTTTCAAACGCCTTGCGGGGGAGGGCATCGGACAACTCCAACAGCGTGCGGTTGAAACCACCAGCGTAGTCCACACCCCAAGTGTTCATCGCAATCATCCCCGTCTTTTTATGCTCTAAGGACACCGTCACAGTGGTCCCCTGTCCCTCGGTGGACTGCACCAACAATGTCCCTCCGTGGTCCTGTGCAATCTTGCGACAAATTGGCAGTCCCAACCCCAACCCACGGGGCGTACCATCAGGATAATTCATACTGCGGTAGCGGTCAAAGAGATGCTCCATCTTCTCAGGGCTGATACCGCACCCAGTATCGCGCACGCGCAACTCCACTTGACGGGGGGCAACACGCACCTCTACCGTCACGACACCACCTGCCTTAGTAAACTTAAAGGCATTGGACAGCAAATTGAGCAATAGTCGCTCGATGCGCGTGGCATCCAAGGCGATGATACAGGAACTGCGCTCGCTCTTGAATTCCAATCGTAAGCCCAATAGTTCCGCCGCGTGTTGGGCACGGTCTGTCACCGCCGCACACAGGCCAATAATATCATCATTTTTCAGAGGGGAGAGGGCAGGGGCATCTAAATTCGCCGCCTCCTCCAAATTTGCCGACAAACGGCGCAGACGAAAGAAGTTGCGCGTCAACATCGCCGCATTTTCATCGAGCATCTTATCTGCATCACGCGCTTCCACTGGGACAATGCGCTGCAATGCGCCATACATGGTGTCCATCGTTTCTTTCATCTGATAAGCAACCTGCCCCAGTACCTCGTGAAGGATGTCGTCTTGCGTATTCTCTGTCATATCGTACCTCCGCGCCTATATTTTGTGCAACATATCAAAAAAGCGCCATAGCAATTTATCCCACAAATGGGTTGGTAGGATTTTCAGCTTCGGTTTTATGAACGAATCTTGCAGTGAGTATATCAAATTTTTGTAGAAATTACAAGAAAATTATATTTTACTGAGCAATATGACAAAAAAGACTTTTCAATTTCCGATTTTCATCGTATAATTTTGTACGATTCTTGTAAAGAATCGAAAGGAGTTTTTTATTTATGAGCATTAAAGTTGCTATTAACGGTTTTGGCCGCATTGGTCGTATGGTGTTCCGCGCCAGCATCAATCACCCCGAAATCGAAATCGTGGGTATCAATGACCTGTGCCCTGCCGATTA
>JAZRID010000367.1:0-6114 GCA_045645125.1 Oscillospiraceae bacterium
CAGATGGACAGCGAATCCATTCGCTTTGAAGATGTTCTGACCCAGCTGGAAGAAAAGCGCCAGAGTCTGGAGAAGGACAAGGACGAAGCCGAGCGTCTGCGCGCCCAGCGTGAATCGGACGCAAAGCGCGCCCGCGAGTTCCGTGACCAGATGGAGCGCGCCAAGGAGAATGCGCGCACACGCGGAGAGAGTGAAGCGCGGCGCATTATCCGTGAGGCGCGCGCGCAGGCGGATGCCATCTTTGAAGAACTGACCCAACTGCGGAAAGAGCAGGAGCGTGCGACTAACTGGCAGAATGTCAACGAGGCACGCGCCGCCATCCGTGCGAAACTCAATCAGGTCGAGGACGAACTGCATTTTGTCGAGCAGAAAGAGCCGATTCCAATGCCCAGTCGCCCGATTCAAGTGGGCGATATCGTGGAACTGGGTGGTACGCGCACCAAGGCAACCGTCACTGCGGTCAACGGTGGCAAGTTGCAGTTGGCGGCAGGGAATATGAAGCTGACCGTCAAGGCGGACGAGGTGCGACTGATTGAGGAAGTCGAGAAGCAAGAGAAAAAGGCGACACGCCATGTCGCGACCAATCTCCGTTCCTCTGGCGGCCGCGCCGCCAGTACCGAGGTGGATATCCGCGGTATGATGACCGATGAGGCGGAAGTTGTGGTCGACCAGTTTATTGACCATGCCGCGATGAATAAGCTGGTCTTTGTGACCATCATCCACGGTAAGGGGACTGGCGCGCTGCGTAAGGCGGTACACCAACAGCTCAAACACCATCCGCTTGTCAAGTCGTTCCGTCTGGGACGATATGGCGAAGGTGAGGACGGTGTCACCGTTGCAGAACTGAAATAACAGAATCATAGCGAAAACAGGGGATTGGGGATGTCGCAGCGAGCGATGTCCCCAGTTCTATTTTTTGTCTACGGTAAAAAAACACATGGTTTTCCTACAAAAACTGTCAATAATAGTAGTTTGTGGTTGTTTTGTGCGGTGTTTTTGTTATTTTGCAGATTTTTGGCGGATTTTACCTGTGTTTTGTTCCGAATTTCTTGTGGATAACTATGTGGATAATGTGCAAAACCGTGTGATGCTGTGACGGGAATATTACCAAAGAACTGCGGCGGATTCTATGCCAAATTGTGCGATATTTTCTTGCTATTCCCAGTGTTTTGCGATAGAATAGGGGGCAATGCAAGATTCCTGCGGTGTCGGTCTATACTAGCCAACAGATACACAGGAAGGAGTGTCCCTCTTGCAAAAATGGATTGTTTCCCTACTGCAACGGCGCGGTGTGCGTACCATCGTCCATCTGGTGCGCCGTTATCTGGACCACGATATTTCCCAACAGGGTGCGGCTCTCGCCTACTATCTCCTGTTTGCCCTGTTTCCTCTATTGATTTTTGTCAGCAGTCTGGTCGCACAGCTCCATTTGGATGTGTCCCTCATCATAGCAACCCTCGCCCCCATTCTGCCGTCCGATATTTTGACACTGGCGGAGAACTATTTGCAGTATGTGTCCGACCATGTCAGTGTGTCGACGCCCTGGTTTAGTGCGGTGTTCTCCGTCTGGTTTCCGATGCGCGCTACTTTCTGCCTGATGCGCGCTGTGCGTTTGGCGTATGGGTTGGGAGAACCGAAAAAACCACTGCGTCACACCTTCAAAGTAGTATTTTTTACGGTGGTTCTGCTCTTTTGTCTGATTGTCACCCTGCTATTGATGACACTGGGGGACAGATTGCTGGGGGAACTGGTTGCCCCTATCTGGGGGGTACTTCGCTTTGTGGTACTGGGGGCGATTATATTCGGGGCACTGAGCGCATTGTATGCCGCCGCGCAAGATAAACCGCGCAACAAACGCACCATTTTCCCCGGTGCGGCACTCGCTACCTTGGCATGGATTCTACTTTCATTCGGCTATGCGGTGTATGTAGAATATTTTGCGAATTACTCCGCTATCTACGGTACACTGTCTACGATAATTGTCTTAATGATTTGGCTCTATTGGACTGCGCTAACTTTGATTCTCGGCGCAGAATGGAACCATACGATGGTAACGGCGCGATAGTCGCCGTTTTAGCAAGGAGAACAACAGTATGAAAATTATTATTATCGGCAACGGCAAGGTGGGATTTACCCTTGCGCGTCAGCTCAGTGGCGAGGAGCACGACTTGGTGCTGATTGACCATGACGCTGATGCCCTACGCAATGCAGATGGAACCCTCGACCTCATGTGTCTAGTGGGCAACGGCGCATCCATCCAGACTTTGCGTGAGGCAGGAGTGAAGGAAGCGGACCTCGCCATTGCGGTGACTGGTTCGGATGAATTGAATATTGTGTGCTGTTTGATTGCCAAAAAGCTCGGTGTCAAGCACACAGTAGCGCGTGTGCGTAACCCTGAATATTTCGGTGAGGCGGGACTGCTGAAAAAAGAAATCGGGATGGGCATGATTATCAACCCCGAACACGCCGCCGCGCAGGAAATTTCCCGTGTCTTGCGTGTACCTGCCGCGTTCAGCGTGGAAACTTTTGCGCGCGGACTGGTCGAAATGATTGGCTTTCCGATTCAGGAGGGGGACGGTCTGGCTGGAATGTCCCTGTTTGAGTACAACAAGCGTCATCCGAACGGTGTCCTCATGTGTGCCGTTATCCGTGGAGATGAGGTCTTTGTCCCCAATGGTCGCTTTGTCCCCTATGTGGGCGATAAGGCCTATGTCATCGGCAGTCAAAATGAGTTGAATAAGTTTTTCCGTACCTTGGGGCGCGACTCTGGGCGTATTAAAAGTTTAACTGTCCTCGGCGGCAGTAAGATTGCGACCTATCTGACTTGGGCAGTGGAGAAAGCAGGCATGAAAGTGCGGATTGTAGAGCAGGATGAGGAACGCTGTTTGGCTCTCTCTGATAAACTGCCACAGGCGACCATCATCCAAGGCGATGGCACAGACCAGACCGTGATAGAGTCTGAAAATTTGTTGGAAACCGATGCGTTTGTGACACTGACCAACCGCGATGAGGAAAATCTGCTCATGGCGATGACTGCACAGCGCAGTGGTGTGAAAAAAGTTATCGCGAAGATGAACCGCCCCAACTACATCGACATGATGCGTGAATTTGGCATCAACAGCGTGATTAGTCCCAAAGAGATTACCGCAAACCAGATTTCCGCCTATGTGCGCTCTCTTGCACGCAGTCAGGGCAGTGCGGTGGAGAACCTGTACAAACCCCTCGGCGGAAAGATTGAGGCGGTGGAGTTTACGGCAACTTCGGCGACACACTTTTTGGATACGCCGTTGCGTGATTTGCAACTTAAAGAGGGGTTGCTGGTGGCCGCGATTGCACGCGATAACAAGACTATCATCCCTGATGGTAATACCTCCATCCATGCAGGCGACCGTGTGGTGGTCATGGCCAAGAGCCTGTTCCTACAGGATTTGAACGATGTCCTGAAATGAGGTGCCTATGAATTACCGATTAGTTCTCTCGATTCTGGGCATTGTGTTGATGGGCGAGGCGGTATCCATGGTACCCTCTGCGCTGATTGCTCTGTTCACGCGTGACGGCGATTTTACGGCGTTTGCTCTGTCGATAGCGATTACCCTCGGCATTGGTACGCTGTTTGTCCTGTTGCGCCCCAAAATGGCGAAGATGCAGGCGCGTGACGGCTTTGCAACCGTGGCGTTGAGTTGGATTTTCCTCTCTATCTTTGGGGCATTGCCCTACTTTTTCAGCGATGTGATTCCCAATTTCTTTGATGCTGTCTTTGAAACGGCCTCTGGCTTCACGACGACAGGAGCCACCGTCCTGACATTTATGGAGGGACAGCCACGCGGTATCCTTTTCTGGCGTGCCCAGACGCAGTGGATGGGCGGTATGGGTGTGTTGGTGTTGACACTGGCACTGTTGCCGAAACTAGGCGAGGGCAGTGTGTATCTCATGCGCGCCGAGTCCCCTGGCCCGATTAAAAGTAAACTGACCCCCCGACTGGCAGACACCGCAAAAATCCTGTACAGCATTTACATTGGCTTAACAGTATTGGAAATTCTCGTTTTACGGTTGGTCGGTGTGTCTTGGTATGAGTCCATTATCCATGCATTTTCGAGTATCTCAACGGGTGGGTTCTCCACCAGAAATGCCAGTATTGCGTCCTTTGACAGTCTGCTGATTGAATGGATTATTATTATTTTCACCTTTGTCGCTGGTATCAACTTCAGCTTGCTCTACTTCGCACTCCTGCGTAATTTCAAAGCGGTCTTTCAGAGTGAGGAGTTGAAGTGCTATCTGCTCTTTACCCTCGTTGGCTCTGGGCTGATTGTGGCTGACCTCCTCGTTCATGCAGGGGAGTTATTCTCTGTGCAGACGGTGACGGATGCCGTCTTTCAGGTTGTTACGCTGATGACCACCACGGGATACATGACACGCGACTATGTGCTATGGCCGACACTGTCGCAGGTGGTGTTGATACTCATCATGTTTACAGGAGCCTGTGCTGGTTCGACTGCTGGTGGTCTGAAACAGATTCGTGTCATTCTGTTGGTCAAAAATCTGCGCCGTGAAGTACAGCGGATTCTCCGCCCTCGTCAGATTACCACCATCCGCAGTGATGGCGACCGCGTGGATGAACCTATCCTGTCTGGTATCTCTCTGTTCTTCTTCGCCTATATCCTGCTGTTGCTGATAAGTACCTTGGTGGTGTCGTGGGACAATGTCGGCTTCGATGCCGCATTCGGTGCATCCCTCACCTGTATTAGCAATGTAGGCCCTGCCTTTGGTGTTCTTGGTCCAACGGCGAACTTCTCCATTCTCTCCGACTTCAGTACCCTGTTTTTGAGTGCGCTGATGTTGCTCGGTCGTCTGGAGATTATGCCGCTGCTGTTGCTCCTGTTCCCGACTCTCTGGAAAAAACGCTGATACCTTTTGAACCGAAAAAAAGAGGAATTTTCGATAAGAAAATTCCTCTTTGTCTTTTATGGGATGTTGAAAAATCGCTTGCCGTTTTCCAAAGTAATACGGGCGCAGTCTTCAACGCTGATACCTTTCAGCTCCGCCAGTCTTTCGCAGGTGTGCAAGACCATAGAGGAGTCACAGCGTTTGCCACGGTACGGAACAGGGGCCATATATGGCGCATCGGTTTCGACCATGATGTGTTCAAGGGGGATGGCCTCCGCAACCTCCACCGCTTTTCGTGCGTTGTTATAGGTCAGAACACCCGTGAAGGAAATCATCCAGCCCAGTTTTATCAATTCCTGTGCCAGTTCCACACTGCCAGAGAAACAGTGGAACACACCCTTGACGGCAGGAAATTCTTTCACTATCGCAAGGCTATCTGCGTGTGCCTCACGGTCGTGGACAATGACAGGGAGATGCAGTTCCTGTGCTAGTTCCATCTGGGCACGAAGGACCTGTTGTTGCAGTTCCTTGGGGGGGTTGTCTTCCCAATAATAATCCAAACCAATCTCACCAATGGCGACCACCTTGGGGTGCTGTGCCATGTCGCGCAAAATAGCCAAGTCGCTCTCCTGATACGGCGCACAGCCCTCAGGGTGATAGCCGACAGCGGCGTACATATAGTCGTAGCGCGTGGCGAGGTCGAGGGCCTGCCGACTGCTCGGGATATCACAGCCTGGGTTGACAACCAGACCGACCCCCTGTTCGGGCAATCGGGCGAGCAGTTCCGCACGGTCCGCGTCAAACTGTTGCGCGTCGTAGTGCGCGTGGGTGTCGAATAGTTGCATAGTGTTTCTTGTTACCCCAACTTTGCACCAGCAGGAATAGCATCATTGACCATCAGCAGGTTCAGCTTCTCCTCGCCCTTCTCGGTGTGGACAGCGGAAATCAGCATACCACAGCTCTCCAGACCCATCATCTTTCTGGGGGGTAGGTTAGTGATGGCAACCAAGGTCTTGCCAATCAACTGCTCAGGCTCGTAGAACTTGGCGATGCCAGAGAGAATCTGGCGGTCAGTACCTGTGCCGTCGTCCAGTGTGAAGCGAAGGAGCTTATCACTCTTTTTCACTTTCTGGCAGTCTTTGACCTTCACGGCGCGGAAATCGCTCTTGCAGAAGGTGTCGAAATCCACATTCTCGGTGGCGTAGGGCTCAATCTCGATGGCAGGCAGGG
>JAZRID010000368.1:0-3933 GCA_045645125.1 Oscillospiraceae bacterium
AGAAGTTAGCTTGCTCATCGAGGGCGAGGGGGCATACTCTCGCTTGAAGTACGAGAGTGGTGCTCACCGCGTACAGCGCGTGCCAGTCACAGAGTCCTCTGGGCGTATCCAGACCTCGGCGGCCACCGTTGCGGTACTGCCTGAGGCGGAAGAAGTCGACTTTAGCATTGATGCCAAGGACTTGCAGATTGACACCTTCCGTGCCTCTGGCGCAGGTGGGCAACATGTCAACAAGACGGAATCTGCTATCCGCATTACCCATCTCCCTACTGGTGTGGTGGTGGAATGTCAGGACGAGCGCAGTCAGCACAAAAACCGCGACCGCGCAATGAAAATTTTGCGTTCCAAGCTTTACGAGGCGGAGCAGGAGAAACAAAATGCCGCTATCGCCGCCCAACGGCGCAGTCAGGTGGGCAGTGGCGACCGCAGTGAGCGTATTCGCACCTACAATTTCCCACAGGGACGCGTAACGGACCACCGTTTAGAGGGGGATGTCAAAAATTTTAACATCGACGCTGTCATCAGCGGCGGTCTGGATGCCATTGTCGATGCACTGACAACGGCGGAACAGACGGCACTGCTGGCACAACAGGATGAAAAAGTATGAAAACTGAAGTATTTGTCATCACAAATCCTGCCGTGCAGAGGGAAGAAGTCTGTGCGGCGGCGGATATCTTACGCAACGGCGGACTGGTGGGACTGCCCACAGAAACCGTCTACGGCTTGGGCGCGAACGGTTTGGACGAAACCGCGGTGCGCGCCATCTTTACAGCCAAGGGACGACCCCAAGACAATCCGCTGATTTTGCATATCCCCAGTGCGGATTGGTTGGAGCGATTTTGTTGCGAAATCCCCGATACCGCCTACGCACTGGCAGAGCGTTTTTGGCCAGGTCCGTTGACGATGATTCTCAAACGGCGCGAGATAGTGCCCAATGTGACCACAGGCGGATTGGATACGGTGGGGATGCGCTGTCCCGACCATGCGGTGACGCTTGCCATTATCGAGGTGGCAGGGGTACCGATTGCCGCGCCCAGTGGGAACATCTCTGGCAGACCCAGCCCCACCTGTGCGCGCCATATGATTGCGGATATGGAGGGGAGAATTGCAGGTATCGTCGACGGCGGTGCGTGTGGTGTTGGCGTGGAGTCAACGATTGTTGATTTGACCGCAACCCCACCGCGTCTGTTGCGCCCCGGTGGACTGCCACTGGAGGAACTGGAGGCGGTACTGGGGGAAATTTCGGTGGATAAAGCTGTGCTTGCGCCTCTGTCCGAGGGGGAAAAACCACGCGCCCCCGGTATGAAGTACCGCCACTATGCCCCGAAAGCCCCTGTGACAGTCGTAACAGGGGAGAGTGCGGAAACGGCGGCCTACATCCAACAGCGTGTGAACGCAACAACAGGGGTCATCTGCTTTGACGAGTACCGTGCATGGTTCTCCGATTGTACCGTAGAATCTATTGGCTCGGCGGAAGATAAGGCACAACAGGCGCGGCGGATTTTTGATGCCCTGCGCGCCTTTGACGAAACGGATGTGGATGCCATCTATGCCCAGTGTCCCAATGACGAGGGATTAGGGCTTGCCATTGCCAACCGCTTAAAAAAGGCCGCTGGGTTTCAGGTGGTTGAAGTGAAAGGGGGAGAGGTATGACAGTCATCGGTATCACTGGCCCGACAGGTTCGGGAAAAACGACTGCGCTCAAGGTACTACAGAAGCGTGGGTTTGAGATAGTGGACTGCGACAGACTGTATGACAGCCTGTTGGAGCAGGATGAACAGTTGCGGGAAAATTTGCGCCGTGCCTTTGGTGACATCTTCCTGCCGGACGGAAAATTGAACCGCAAAGCACTGGCGGAGCGCGTCTTTCACAGCCAATCCGAGTTGGATAAACTCAATGCGATTGTTTTCCCCGTCGTCTACACGGCCGTCGAGAAAAAAATTGCTAAAAATACACAAAAAGGTCTTGCTATTGATGCTATCAATCTGATAGAATGTAAATTGGGTCGGCTGTGTGATGTGACTGTAGCTATCACAGCCAGTCCGACGGTTCGACTGAAGCGCATTATGGCGCGGGACCGTATCGACGAGGCGCGTGCCAAAGCACGGATTGCCGCCCAGAAGCCCGATAAATTTTACCGTAAAAACTGCAATTTCTTTTTAGAGAACTGTGCAGGCAGTGCGGCGGAATTTGAACGGCTGTTAGAAGACTTTATGGATAATATATTATTGATGGAGGAATAAGATAATGGACGCAAAGGAACTCAAGAGCAAGCTTCTGATGGAGAAGAAGAACGGCTATGCTGCTCTGTCCGAGGCTGACCGCAAGGCTATGAACGAGTACTGCGAGGGCTACAAGGCATATCTGGATGCTGGTAAGACCGAGCGCGAGTGCGTGACCGAGGCCATTCGTCTGGCTGAGGCACAGGGCTTCAAGAAGCTGGAGCGCGGTATGGAGCTGAAGGCTGGCGATAAGGTCTATGCCAACAACCGTGGCAAGATGCTGACTCTGGCTGTCATCGGTACCGAGCCCATGGAGAAGGGTGTGCAGATTACCGCTGCCCACATTGACGCGCCCCGTCTGGACCTGAAGCCCAGCCCCCTGTACGAGGATAGCGAGATTGCTTACCTCAAGACCCACTACTACGGCGGTATCCGTAAGTATCAGTGGGTGACGGTTCCCCTGGAGATTCACGGCGTTGTCGCCCTGAAGGATGGCACCAATGTTGAGGTTCGTCTGGGCGAGGGCAACGAGCCCAAGCTGGTCATCAGCGACCTGCTGCCCCATCTGGCTGCTGACCAGAACAAGAAGACCCTCGGCGAGGGCATCGAGGGCGAGCAGTTGAACCTGATTGTCGGCAGCGAGCCTCTCGAGGGCGCAGAGGGCGATGCCGTCAAGCTGCATGTGATGAAGCTCATCAACGAGAAGTATGGCTTCGTCGAGGCTGACTTCATCTCCGCTGAGCTGGAAGTTGTTCCCGCTTACAACGCTACCGATATCGGTCTGGATGGTAGCCTGCTGGGTGCTTACGGTCACGACGACCGCGTCTGCGCTTACGCTGCGCTGAAGGCTATGTTCGATCTGGACAAGACTCCCGCTAAGACCTCCGTCTGCATCCTGGCAGATAAGGAAGAAATCGGTTCCGTTGGTGTCAGCGGTATGCAGACCGCAGCATTCGATACCTTCATCGAGGACCTGTGCGAGGGTAAGGGCGAGCGCGCTCGCGTCTGCCTGGAGAATTCCTTCTGCCTGTCCGCCGATGTCGCCGCTGCTTTCGACCCCAACTTCCCCAGCGTGTTCGAGAAGCGCAACAGTGCCCGTCTGAACTACGGTGTCGGTCTGGTCAAGTACACTGGTAGCCGTGGTAAGGGTGGCGCAAGCGACGCTTCCGCAGAGCTGGTCGGCTATGCTCGCCGTATCTTCGACGACAACGGTGTTATCTGGCAGATGGCTGAGCTGGGCAAGGTTGACCAGGGCGGTGGCGGCACGGTCGCTGCTTACATGGCAAACCGCAACATCAGCACTCTCGATGCTGGTGTGCCTGTGCTGGCTATGCATGCTCCCTTCGAGATTGTTTCTAAGCTGGACTGCTACATGACTTACAAGGCCATGAAGGCTGTTTACGAGAACTAAGGTTCTCTCTATCACGCGTGTGTTACAATTACTGTAACGCCGAAAAAGGCGAGAGGCTGACCTGTATGGGTTGGCCTCTCGCTATTGGTATCAATTAGGACTTGACTTTCGTGTGCCGATTTTTTACAATGATTTTGGTAGTACGATACTTAAAGGAGGATAAAAAGTAATGAAAAAAAGAATTATTCCCTTGTTGCTTGCGTGTAGCTTGCTTCTGTCGCTGTTTCCTGCGATTTCGCTCGCACAAGGACTGACCAGTAGTTCTGGTAAAGTTTCGCTGAAAAATCCGTTTAAGGATGT